>JAQVMY010000053.1 GCA_028703405.1 Bacilli bacterium | reverse complement strand
TGGGGGAAAACATATAAGAACGATAATAAAGTACCTTTTAGTTTATAATGAAAAATGATAGAAGAAATAGAAAAACCTAAAGTAAAAGCTTTAGAAAAAAACAAAAAGATGATAATTGGAATACCAATAACTGATATTCCTAATAACCAAATTAAAACAATGAAACCAATATTTGTTAATAATGCATTTTTCAGTGTCATTCCATAATTTAAATTATTGGTTTTGATGTTATTAAAAAAATCATTGATGGAATTTTGTATTAATGCTTGATCAGTTTTATTTAGAATAGTAATATAAAAAGCTCCTGCAATAATAGCAATAATGCTTAAACCCAGTAAAAAAATAATGATTTGTTTGTTAATAATAAAGATTGATTTTAGTTTGTCCACTTTATTTTTCATATTCCACCTCATCTAATAATATTAAAGTTTAACAATTTTATTCCTTTTTTTGTTAAAATGTATTATAATGTTATTAGAGGTGACAAAAGCATGGCTAAAAAGAGAAAGAAAAAATTAAAAATTAATTATCAAAAGTTAGTAGCAGTATTTTTATTAATAATTATGCTATTATCATTTGGTGCTTCATTAATAATGCAATTTTAATTATAACGAGGAAACTCGTTTTTAATTTTAAAGAAAAAATGAGAATAAATCTCATTTTTTAGTTTTCAGCTTCTTCTAGCATATTTGTAATAAATATTCCATAACCTCTTGTGGGGTTATCGATAACAACATGGGTAATGGCTCCTACTATGTATTCATCCTGAATAATTGGGGAACCGCTCATTCCCTGCACAATACCACCTGTTGTTTTAATTAATTTTCCATCTGTAATTTCAAAGGAAATATTTTTAGTTTTCTGATTATCATTATTATTTACTTTTGTAATTTTAATATCATAAGTCCCTATATCAACATCTTTTAACACCGTAAGTATTTTGGCAGGTCCCAACTTAATTTCAGTGGGCTTAGCCACTTTGTATAATTTTTTATTAGGGATTTCGGAAGTGTAATTACCAAAGATACCTTTATTAGTGTTTTCTAAGACTTTACCAAAGATGTTATTCGAAAAAAATTTAGCATTCTTTTCACCAGGTGACCCTATTTCACTTCTTTCAATATTACTAACTGAAGTTTTAAAAATTTTACCATCTCTAATGTCTAACACTTTACCAGTAGATTTTTCAATTATTTCATGCCCTAGAGCACCAAATAATTTTGTTCCTGGATCAATAAAACTTAAGGTTCCAATACCAGTTATACTATCTTTAACGTAAAGTCCAGTTTTTAAAACATTGTTTTCATCTTTGTGAAGATTTAAAACAGTTGTTTTAATTTCGTTGTTACGGCGGTATTTAATTGTAACTTTTTTATTTTTAGATGCAATGTTTATATTAGTAACAAGATTATCAACGGTAGTGATTGACTGGTCGTTTGCTTCTATTATTATATCGCCAACTCGTAATCCTGCATCTCTAGCTGGAAACGTGTTGTTCACTTTATATAAACCAACAATCATAATACCTTCAGCATTTAATTCAATACCGATATTCTCGCCACCAGGGATAATATAATCAGAATATGCTAAAACAAATGTAGGAAAGATGGAAATTACTAGAAGAAAAGTAAGGCATGCTTTTTTGATTTTTTTTAAAATCATAATCCACTTCCTTTAAACTACAAGCTACAATATTATTATGGCAACAATTGAAAAAAATACCTATGGTATTAATTCTCAACTTTAAATTCTTCTAATTCATTATTGTCTCTTACTATTTTAGTTATTTTATCTTCAACACTTTTTAACTCTTCATCACATTCTTTAACTAGTTGCATAGCTTTAGTATATTTTTCTATTGAAATATCTAAATCAGTATTACCAGTTTCTAATTCATTAATGATTATTTCTAATTCTTTGATTTTTTCCTCAAACTTCATATCTTTATTTTTCATTTAATTCTTCCTTCCCTATAACTTTAGTATCGACAACACCGTTATAAAATTTTATTTTTAAATTTGAATCTATACTAACATCACTAACATTTTTAACTATTTTATCGTCGATATAAGTTAGTGTATATCCTCTTTTTAAAATACTTAATGGATTAAGTAATTCTAATTTGGATATAATATTAGTAAGTTCTAATTGTTTTGGTTTATATAAATTAATTGGATTAAGTAAAATATTGTTGTTTTTTAAATTAGTAAATATTGCTTTATTTATATCTAATTTATAAAGTAATAATTGATTAACTTTTTCTATAATATTGTCTAAGTTTTGTTTTTTATTTTCATACATAATCATTGGATTTTTAATAACAAAAGAGTTTTTAATACTATCTAAATATAATTTTTTGAAATTAATTTGTTTGTATATAAATTCATTGAACCTTATTGTTATTTGATTAAGATTATGTGCTAAATCAATGATGTTTGGCACAGCTAATTCAGCAGCAGCGGTTGGAGTTGGGGCTCTTAAATCAGAAACAAAATCACTGATAGTATAATCGATTTCATGCCCTACTGCGCTTATAATAGGGATTCTTGAGTTAAATATTGCTCTAGCTACTATTTCTTCATTAAATGGCCATAAATCTTCAATAGAGCCGCCACCACGACCAATAATTAAGACGTCTAAATCATAATCGTTGGCTTGAGTTATTTTTTTAACAATATCTGGTGCAGCATTATCACCTTGTACCAAACTTGGAAACAATAATATTTCGCAGATGGGAAATCTTCTTTCGATAGTTGATATTATATCTTTTACAGCAGCACCTGTAGCAGCTGTTATAACCCCTACTCTACTTGGAATTTTGGGAATTACTTTTTTATGTATAGGATCAAATAATCCTTCTTTTGATAATTTTTCTTTTAATTGTTCAAAAGCAATATGTAAATTACCTAAACCATCTTCTAACATTTCTTCGACGTATATTTGATAATTACCAGTAGTTTCATATATACTTATTCTTCCACGTACTAATACTTTCATACCTTCAGTTGGAGTAAAGACCATTTTTTTGTTGTGAGCAGAAAACATAATAGCATTTATTTTACTATATTCATCTTTAATAGAAAAATAAAAATGCCCAGTTGTATGTGCTTTGAAATTTGATATTTCTCCTTTTAAAAACACAGTTTTCAAATTAATATCACTATCAAATTTATATTTTAAATATTTAGTTAAAGCTTCAACAGTTAAATATTTATTGTCATTCATTTTATCCCTACTTACTATGGTATAGTTTATCTAGTGAAGCATTAATCATTTTTCGAACCTCATCATCACTATAAATTTTAGCTAATTCAATAGCTTCATTAATTGCTACAATATCAGGTGTATCAGTATACATTAATTCATAAATTCCTATTCTTAAAATAGCCTGATCAGTATTACCTAAACGGTCAATAGTCCAATTATTTAAAAGTTTATTAGCTGTTTCATCAATTTCTAATTGATGAGTTATAACACCATAAACAATATCTTTAACGAAGTCATTATCTATTTCTAACACTTCTTTAATTATGTTATCAATGTTATATTCTATTTTATTTTTTATATATACATTTATTTGATAAAGGATTGTCATTATTTTTTTTCTGAGTTCACTTCTATTAAGTTGTTCCATTCAAATCACCTATATCCATTTTAGCATATATTAATTCAAAACAAAAGAAAAATAGAAAGATAAACTAATGATTAAATTATTAAATATTTGTTAGAATAAAACCATAAAAATTTATATTTTTATGGTTTTATTTTCTTATAACTAATTAATATATTGTTCGCCTTCACCACGATACAGCATAATTACTGGCCAGATTGTAACATAAATACTTGTAATTATGAAAAATATCCATCCAATTACTGGAACTATAATCATTAGCATCCAAATATACGGAGATAGATAAACTTCTTTACCTGGGACATTTAATTTTGCCGCAACTTGACAAGTTATTTGAATCACAAACACTAATATCATAATAAAGAATGGAAAGAAGAAACAGACAAATCCTAGTAACCAGTTTTGCCATTTAGCGTACCAAGCATCTTTATCATAAACATCTAATAATGCTCCTAGTAAAATGTTACTAGCTCCATTTCCAAACAAAAGTAATAATAACCAGATCCACCAATTTTCTTTTTTTAAAATTTTCATAATTTTACCTCCTCTTCTGGTTTTTCATGAATTTTTTGTTTTAATTTATACAATATATTTAAAGCTTCCATCGGGGTTATTTCAATTGGATTAATTTGTTCTAATTCTTTTTCAACTAATGATTTTTCATGTGAAATCACTTCCTCAAGTGGTAGAGCCTGTTGGATTTTAATATCCCTTTTAACTTCATTGTTTTCATAAACATGTAAAATTGTATTTGCTCTATTAATTAAACTACTTGGTAAATTAGCAAGTTTTGCAACATGAATTCCATAACTTTTATCGACACTACCAGGTTTTATTTTATGTAAGAAAGTAATATTACCATTTTCTTCATAGGCACTTACATGAATGTTTCTTAATTTATCTAAATTGTTTTCTAAATCAGTTAATTCATGATAATGAGTTGAAAACATGGTTTTGGCTTTTATCTCATCATGAATATATTCAATAATTGCTTGGGCAAGAGCCATACCATCGAAGGTTGCTGTTCCTCTTCCAAGTTCATCAAATAGAATTAAACTATAAGCTGTAGCATTACTAATTGCATAATTAGCTTCGTTCATTTCAACCATAAAAGTTGATTCCCCACTAACTAAATCATCACTCGCACCAATACGCGTAAATATAGCATCAAATATCGGCATTACAGCCTCACTAGCAGGAACAAACGATCCTATTTGAGCCATTATAACAGTTATAGCCATTTGTCTCATATAAGTCGATTTACCAGCCATATTAGGCCCTGTTATTAATAGTATATCAGTATTTTTATCCATTATGATATTATTAGGTACAAACTCAGTTTCAATAACTTTTTCAACCACAGGATGTCGATTAGAAGTAATATTAACAAATCGTTCATCTGTAAGTACTGGTCTAACATAATTGTTTTCTTCTGCAACCGTACTAAATGATTGAAGCACATCGATTTCACTAATTGTTTTAGAAATCTCTTGTAAAGTAGGAATATATGATTTTATTTTATCCCTGATTTCGATAAACAATTCATATTCAAGTTCAATTATTTTTTCTTCGGCATTTAAAATCAAAGCTTCCTTTTCTTTAAGGATTGGACTTATATATCTTTCACAATTACTTAAAGTTTGTTTTCTTTCGTAACCAAATTCATCTTTAACTAGAGTTATATTACCTTTGGATATTTCAATATAGTACCCAAATACTTTGTTATAACCTATTTTTAAATTTTTGATGCCAGTTCTTTCTTTTTCTTCAGTTTCAAATCTAGCTAAAAAATCCTTACCACCTTTACGAAGATCTTTTAATTCATCTAACTCAGTATTAAAACCAGTTTTAATTAAATATCCTTCTTTAATACTAATTGGAGGTGTTTCATAAATACCTTTTTCCAATAATTGATATAAATCATCTAAAGTATCAATATTTTTATGATAATTAATTTTAGTTAAAATATCAGAAACAGCAGGTAATACTTTTAATGAACTCTTTAATTGGATTAAATCACGAGCATTAGAATTACCGAATGCTACCCTTCCACTTAATCGTTCTAAGTCATAAACATCTTCTAAAGCATCAATTAAATCACTTTTAAGGATAAATTCTTTAGTAAGAGTATCAACTATATCATATCTTTTATTTATTTCATCTTTATTTATTAATGGTGCTTCTATATATTTTTTTAGCAACCTAGACCCCATAGCTGTTTTAGTTTTATCAAGTAACCAAATTAGGGAATTATGGCGCTCCTTCGATCTGAGTGTTTCTGTTAACTCTAAATTTCTTTTAGTATGAATATCCATTTTTAAAAATTGATTTTGAACTCTAATAATTGCTTTTTGAAAATGACTTAAACTTCGCTTTTGAGTCTTATCAATATAAGAAAGTAGATGTTTAAGAGTTTCAATCATTCTAACATCTTCTAAATCACTATATAAAGGTTGATATTCAAAAACATCAAATGTTTCATGAACAGTAATTATTAATTTAAATTGACGTTCTAAAATAGATATTATATTTTTATCAACTTTGTCGGTAACAACTATTTCTTTAAGACCAATATTAACAACTTCACTTACTACCTTACTAATATTTGGTTCTAGAAGTTGAACATATAACTCACCTGTTGAAATATCAGTATAACTAAGACCATAAGCGTGATTAAAGTAAACTAGATTTCCAATATAATTATTTTCATATTCAACTAAAGATTCATTATTAATAATTGTTCCTTTACTAATTATTTGAACAACATCACGTTTAACAATTCCTTTTACATCTTTAGCATCTTCTAATTGTTCACAAATACCCACTTTATAACCTAGTTCCACTAACTTTTCTATATAAATTTGCGCAGAATGATGAGGAATACCACACATTGGAATTCGACTCTCTAGTCCTGCACTTTTACCAGTTAAAGTTAACTCTAATAAACGAGACGCTAAAACAGCATCTTCAAAAAACATTTCATAAAAATCACCTAAGCGAAAAAAGATAATAACATCTTCATATTGATTTTTAATATCAACATATTGTTTCATCATTGGCGTTAATTTTGATAAATTTACTTCACTTCGTTTCACTAAAGATCACCTTATATAATTTTATCAAAAAAAAGAGTTTTAGTCCACTCTTTAAAAATATATGGTTCAATTTTATATAATTTTGATATGCAAATGGTTTGTATATTAATAAATTAATTTTAGTTGTTTTCTAAATACTCAATCGCATCATCAAGAGTTTCGATAGCAACAATTTTTATATCATAATTTTTTTCGTTTTTTAATTTTATTACCTCTTCATAATTATTACCTGCTGGAACAAAAAATATATCAGCATTATCTTTAACTGCGCCTTTTATTTTATATAAAGCCCCACCTATTGATCCAACATTACCTTGAGAATCAATTGTTCCTGTTCCAACAATCTTTCTTCCTTGACTTAAGTTTGAATTTGTCAAAGCATCATAAATTGCTAAACTCATCATAAACCCACCTGATGGTCCACCATCTGTTTCTTTAAATTTAAGTTCGATTTTAGGATCTGTTTCAATTTCTTGATCTACTGAAATTAATATTCCAATTACTAATCTATCTTCATCTGTAATAATAGTAGCCTTTTTATTACTAATCTTATTATCTCTTTTAATTTGAATGGTTATTTTTTGATTCTCAACAAAGGTTTGAGATATTTTATTAATGTCATCTAATTCATTTAATTCCTGGCCATTTATAGTTAATATTTCATCACCAATTTTTAAATCAGTCTTAGCTATTTCATCAATATAAGTAATAAAAAACTTTTTATTTAATACTGTTACTTGCTTTTTAGCTTTAGTATAAGCAAGCATTATTGCTTGTTGATTAGCTTCTTTTAACATTAAATGATCACGGAACTTAGCATCTTCTTTATCTTCATTTGGAAGAATTACTTCATCTTTTTTTATGACATCCCAGTTTTTATTAAAATAAGAATAAATTAGAGTTGGTAAAGTAGCCCGCATTTCATAAACATAAGCCATTTTATAAGCATCTTTTTCTATTTTATGGTCAGCTATTTCA
>JAQVMY010000052.1 GCA_028703405.1 Bacilli bacterium | reverse complement strand
CGGAAAAATAATTATATCATATTTTTTACCAAGGTAATAAAACTGCAAACTCTTTTCTAATTGTAATTCTCTTTTAGTTATATTCTTAATTAAAAATTCTTCATGTTTTTTTAATAAGTCATATATTTCCTTTTTACTAACATAAGGGCCTGTAGTTACTAATATTGTAAAATCCGGCTTTACTCTAATATAAGTATTTTTATTATTCTTTTTAATTACATCTACTTTATAAGTCTTATTGAGTAAATTTATTTCCATTTGATTTTCCGTTGAGCAAATAGAGTAGCAGTAAAAATACCTTTGGTAATAATTTCATTTAATTTAATAGTAAACTCATCCATTCCATCAAATATATCATTTCTCAGATTATTTGTTGCACCTAAAACAGAGCTATATATTAAATAATCAAGTGTTTGCTCATCATCTAGTTCAATTGGTTCATTATCTAATGTTAATAAATAGTTTTTAAAAGAAATCCATTTATAATATTCATCATTAGATTTTTTTGTTCTTTTATATGAACTGTAAAAAAATAATTTCAAAACAATAGATAAGATTATTAATGCATATGCGAATAGTAAATGATAACCAGTAACAAAATTAATTATTACTAGTAGTGCTGAAATATATTTATATATAATAATTAATCTATATCCAATTTTGGGTTCATAATAATAAGTTTGAAATGTTTCACTTTGCGCCATTCTTTTCCAAATATAATGGTTAGTAAATAAATCTGTAGCGTTAGCCTTGTTATTAACATAGTTTTCGATTTCGCTCAATTTAACAGAATTACTTTTCACAATTGTGCCAAACAAAATATCAATTATATATTTTTGATTTTTATCTAGTTCATTATTATTATTTGTATTTAATGTTAAAATGTAGTCCTTTTTATCTTTTTTTATACTAATGTTCTGATTATTAATAAGCGTTAAAATGGATGCAGTAAAAACTTCAGAAGTTATTTTTTTATATAATAACATCGATAGTTCTACAGGTTTAAGTTTTGAAGGAAAAGATTTTATCTTGGTACCCATATATTTAGATTTATAAGGTTTCATGTTTAAAAAATAGATAATCATTAAAAAAGAAATAAAGACAATATACCATATAACTATAATTGTAATATACATTAATTTTATTATTCCATCCATGTTATCACCTTCTATAACAATTTTACCATAAACTGATATTATTTGAAAGTAAAATAAAACTAATCCTTAAAATAAAAGAGCGATTATTTCGCTCTTTAAATAAACATCATAACAATTATTAATATTACAAAAGCAATTAAGAATGCCTTAAGTAAATATTTCCAAATGTATTGTAACCATTCTTTATATGAAACTTCAAAATATGATAAGCCAGCTACTAATAATATACTAGTTGGGGCAACGAACATTACTAATCCATGCATGAATTGTAAAATAAGTGCGATTTTGGTATGAAGAATTGAGTTATTATATACATTTGTAGTTATTGAATTTAAAACACTAGAGAATGTTAAAAAGTCATTATGGAAGAATCCTCCAATTAGTGATGTCAATGACATGGTTATTAAATTTAATGATTTAGTAAGAGTTAATAAAGAGTTTGAGACTGTATAAAATATAGTATTACCTGATTGTCCGTAATAAAGAACTAGTAATAAAATGTTAGTCAATGTTACATAAAGTGCAACTGGTAACATTTCTTTAGCACCTTTAATAAACGATTCAACTGTATCTTTTATATTTAAACTATAAACCCAAGCTATAACTATACTAAGCATTGTTAGAATAACTGTTAAGTCAATGATTGACCAATTTCCTAAAGCAGAAGCTGAACCAATTATATTAGCGACAATTGGATATTCATTTGATTTAATTCCCATAATTGAATTATGCATTTCTGAAAATACTTTTATATCAAAAGAATTTGACCAATTAAACATACCAAGTACTAATACTATTAGTGCAAAAGCACAAATAACAATTAATGGGATTGGATTATATTCTTTTTTAGCACCCTTTTTATATAAAGGAATGTTTAGTTTTTCTGATTTACTATCACTTTGTTCTTCATCCTTTGCTCTATTAAGAACAAACAGAATAAATAAAACAGAAATAATAATTAAGAAAATAACTCTAGTAAGTATTTCATTATGAATACTAACATTCAAAAAATATTTTAGTGGTGTATTGATACTAGTACTATATGTAGCACCTAATCCCCCTACTAACATTGCACCAACAGTTGTAGTTAATGCTACAATTTTACTATATCCTAGTAATAACAAAACTGCTGCAAATAATGGCACTAATGCAAATAATAAAAAGTTAACACCAATTAGTGATGATAATACAATAAATAAAATTGTTGTAAAAATTATAAAATTTTGTTTTTTATTTTTAAACTTTTTAACAATTTTATCTAGCATCATTTGATAAACACCAGTTTTATTCATAACACCATATAATCCACCAATTGCTAGAATTGGCATTACGTAGTAAATGAATTCTTCAAAAGTGCTTAATGGGATTTTAAACAAATCCATAATCCCCCGTGGTTCTGTTCCTGCTAATTGAAAACCTCCTTGTGTGTACTGACTCGCTGGAATAATCCAAGTTAATAATACTGCAATTAAGAATGTGATTCCTATTACCTTAAGTAAATTATACTTTTTCATATATTTTCCTATACCTCCTATTTTCATTATAGCACTAAAACATTATTTTAGAAAGAGTTTTTAATTTTTTAATAATATAATAAATTCTACTACTTTTAGTATAATAAAAATTTAAGATTAACTAAAACAAATAAACAAAAAATTCTATTTAATTATTCTATAAATATAATTACAACTTTAAGTATTAATAAAAAATAAAGAAAAGCCTATTAGTAAAGAAATTATTACAATATAATATAATGGTTTTAGATTATTTCTACTTAATTTTATAAAAATCATTGACATCAAACCAAAAACTATATAATACAGGTAACTTAATGATAAAATAAGTAGTGGAATAAATGTAAATACCCATATAAACATAGTAAAAGGATCACTTGAACCAAAGCCAAAAGTTAAAAAAATACTAATTACATTTACAATAACTATAAAAATACTAACCATAAAATTTTGGATAAAAAATTTCTTCAAGTAGTTGTTAATATATTCATTAGGTATTTTTTTCTTTCACAATATTTTCTAAATATTATTGCATATAAAGAACTAAAAGCAAGGGAAAAAAAGAAAAGCCTCTCTAGCACATATGGACTATAACACTTTAATATAGCAGATAAAATGATACTTAGCCAACGCATAAGAACAAACATTGCGATATTTAAAATAAAAAATTTTGAAAAAGGGAAATCATTTAAAATAAAAAAACTCTTAATAGAGTTTTATATCCAAACACCAAACGCAATGGCTGCCATACTAAGTATTAATCCAAAGACCCAAAACATTTTTACAATATCTCGTTCATGCCACCCTAGTTTTTCGAAGTGATGGTGTAATGGTGCCATCAAAAACATTTTTCTTCCTAAAAATCTAACAGATACCATTTGAGCGATTGATACTAATGTTTCAATAACAAATACACCGGCCACAACAATTAATGTTACTTCATGTGATGTTAAAATGGCGACACTGGCTAACGTTGCCCCCAAACTTAATGATCCTGTATCTCCCATAAATATTTTTGCTGGATGAGTATTGAAAAACAAAAATCCAAATAATGAACCTACTAATACAAAACAGAATATTGCAATAGACTCACTACCTGGTGTTTTTGATCCCCAACTAATAAGTCCGAATGCAAGAAAAGCCATTGCTGATAATCCTCCAGCTAACCCATCTAATCCATCGGTTATATTAACAGCATTACTACTTGCTACTAAAACAAATAATAAAAATATACCGTAGAACCATCCCATATTTATTTTAATTCCTAGTGTATAAATATGAAGAATTGGTTCACCTCCACTTTTCATAAATACAAAAAAGAATACTAATGCAATTAATAATTGACCTAATAATTTTTGAATTTCAGTTAATCCATCATTACTTTTTCTTTTTATTATTAAATAATCATCAATAAAACCTAAAACAGCATATGCTACAAAAGTAAACATTACGATAAATAAATATTCAGAATATTCAATTTTATCTGTTAATAAAAATATTATTATTGTAGTAATGGTTGGGATTATAAATATTAATCCACCCATTGTTGGGGTTCCTTCTTTTTTCTTATGATTACTATCTAAGAACACACTAATTTTTTGTTGCACTTTTATTTTTCTAAGTAACGGAATTAATACTAGTCCAAAAATAATTGCTAGAATAAATCCTATCATCATTGCTAAAACTGCTTTTGCTAAAATTAACACGAAATCATCTCCTAATTATGTCTAATACTTTTTCTCGATCATCAAAGTGAATCCTGTTTTCACCAATAATTTGATAAGTTTCATGACCTTTTCCAAGTACTAATAGTATATCATTATTTTTTAACTTTTGTATACCCTTTTTTATTGCTTTTGTTCTATCGATTTCTATTTCATAATTATTAATAGTTAAATTTTTTACAATATCATTTACAATTTCATTGGGATCTTCATTTCTTGGATTATCACTAGTAAAGATGACATGAGTTGATAACGATGTTGCTATACTTCCCATAATAGGACGTTTTGCTTTATCTCTATTACCACCACAACCAATAATTGTATATATATTGCTACTTTCCATTTCCTTTACAGTTTTTAAAATATTCTCAACTGCATCTGGTGTATGAGCATAATCTATAATAATTTTATTATCCCCGTATATAATTACATCCATTCTTCCAATTGGTGATTTTAATTCTTGAATTATCTTTTTAATTACATTTTTATCTATTCCTAATTCTGTTAAAATAATAATTACCACTGATACATTATAAATATTATACTTTCCTAATATTTTAGTGTTGTATTCAGTTTCAATACCATCATCAATAATAAAATTATTTATATTACCATTTAATTTATAATTAATTATTTTATAATCACTGTCAGAAAAACCATAAGTTAAATTATTATTGTTAGGTAATAAAAAATTTTGAAAATATTGGTTATCAACATTAACTAAGGCTATACCTTCTGGTTTTAAGTTTTTAAATAAGTTTTGTTTTGCTAATGCATAATTTTCCATAGTGCTGTGATAATCAAGATGATCTTCTGTCAAATTTGTAAATACAGCATAATCATACTTAATCCCTTGAATTCTTTTCATTGATATAGCCTGACTACTAACTTCCATTACTACATACTTACAACCACTGTCATAACTTTCTAAAAACATTTCATATAATTCTAAAATATCAGGAGTTGTATTACTTAAATCTCGAATTTTTTTATCAATATAAAACCCAATTGTTCCTATATAACTACATTTTAAGCCTAGTTTATTTAAGGCTTGATGCAATAAAAAACAAGTTGTAGTCTTACCATTAGTACCAGTTATTCCAACTATTGATAACGATTCAATCAAATAACCATATTCTCTTTTTAAATATTCTTCTAAAAATACCCGTGTGTCGGGAACAATGATTGTTTCAACTTCAGTTAATCCTTTTTCTGTAATAACTGTTGTTGCTCCATTTTTAATAGCATCATCAATATAATTATGACCATCATTATTAATTGTTTTTAAAGCAATAAATATATCACCTTTTTTAATTTTCCTTGAATCACTTTTTATTTTCATAAAAAACACCTCTTATACAATAACCTATGTTTTTATATAAGTAAGGTGCTTATTTTAATGTTAGTTGCCTAAGTATTCCATTACTACTTTTCTATCATTAAAAGGTATTTTATCTTTACCAACAATCATAAATTCTTCATGACCTTTTCCTAATATTAATAATGTATCATTTTCATTTAGTAAATTAATACCTTTAATAATTGCATCTTTACGATCAAAAATAACCTCATAATTATTTTTTGTAATTCCCTTTACCATATCTGCAACAATTTGATTAGGATCTTCAAAATGTGGATCATCATTTGTTATTATTGCATAATTACATTCAGTTGTAACAATATCAAGCATAATTGGTCTTTTAGTTCGATCACGATCACCTGTACATCCAAATACTGCATAGAGTTTACCACTTGATACATCTTTAACTGTTTTAATAATATTTATTATGGCATCTGGTGTGTGCGCATAATCAATAATAATGTTATTTATTTTGTATCTAATATTATCCATTCTTCCACTTGGGGAATTTAATTTTGGAATTATTTGTTCAATTTTTTCATCAGTAATGCCCATTTCTTTTAATACGGCAATAGCTGCTAATAGATTATAAACATTGTATTGACCAATTAATTTACTTTTTACCAGTTGGGTTTCATCTTTATGTTGATACTTAAATTCAGTTTCCATACTTTTAGGATTGTAATTTACAACTTGGTAATCACTTTTAGTAAATCCATAAGTTATGTTTTTATTTTGTTCTAATAAATAATAATCAGAGTATTGATCATCAATATTAACAATGGCAATTCCATTTGTTTTTAATTGTTTGAATAATTCTTGTTTTGCTAATGCATAATTTTCCATTGTTTTATGATAATCTAAATGATCTTTGGTTAAGTTACTAAATATAGCATAATCAAATTTAATACCGGCTACCCTTTGATAAGAAATTCCTTGACTACTAACTTCTAACACCATATTTTCACAACCACTCTCATAAGCAGTAATGATCATATCATATACATCAATAATATCAGGAGTTGTATTTGGTAAATCCTTTACTTTTTCTTCAAGATAAAAACCAACTGTTCCAGCATATGCAGTTTTGGAACCAGTTAAATTAAGAGCTTGATAAAGTAAAAAGCAAATTGTTGTTTTACCATTAGTACCTGTTGTTCCAATTATATTAATATTTTTTAAAACATCACTATAAGTTTCCGCTAGATAATTTTCTAAATATGCCCTTGTATCAGGAACTATTTCTGTTAAAACACTATATTCTCCCTTTTCAGCAATTATTTTTGTAGCACCTAATTCAATAGCCTTCTCTATATAATCATGTCCATCACTAGATACTCCTCTTAGTGCAATAAAGGTATCTCCTGGTTTGATTTGTCTTGAATCTGATTTAATATGAATCATATGTCACTTCCTTATAAACATTATTTTACTATATTAAATTAGTATTTACAAGATGTTGGTAAATAAACAGTAAAGTTATGTTTTGCATTTTTAAAATAATAAATTAATGGAAAACATAATTTAGGTTTCCATTAATTTTATATTTACTTTTATCTAAAATTATTTCATTTGAATCATAGTTTTTTATTGCACAATATTCATCATTATGAATAACTAATCCAATTTCTCCGTCTTTAGTTATTCTAATTGTTCCATTTTTTGGATTTTCACCAGAATAGTCTAGTTTTAAACCAGGTATATTTGAAGATTCGATACCCTCATTATAATTAAATTCAATATCTTTAAGCCCCTCATCAAACATATAAACCTTTTGAGTTAATTTAACAGTACGCATCAAATTATTGACACTATTTAGAAAGGTTTTTTCACGACTTGTATTTATGGTTTTTAATGTCCCAGGAATAACTATAACTGCAACGATTCCTAAAATTGCTATTACTGCAAGCAATTCTACTAATGTAAATCCAAATTTTTGTTTTGTCAAATAAA
>JAQVMY010000051.1 GCA_028703405.1 Bacilli bacterium | reverse complement strand
CAGCTAAAAGCCAAGTTATGTTAAAAGCATCATTAAAAATAGTTGTAGCAACTAAACCAGTTGAAGAAGAACCCATTGATGAAATAATACCAGAGGGGGAGTCATGATTGGAAGAATAGTAAAACAAATTAGCAATGAATATACAGTATTAGTTGATGATGAGTTATACAAATGTATCCCAAAAGGTAAGTTTCGCAAATTAAATATTCGCCCCACTGTTGGTGACATTGTTAAAGTAGATATTAATGATAAAATAATTACTGAAATACACCCTAGAAAAAACGAATTAATTCGTCCAGTAATTACAAATGTTGATCAAGCTGTTATTGTTACAAGCGTAAAAGAACCAGATTTTTCTACCAATTTACTTGATAAATTATTAGTTATTATTGAATATAATAATATTTTACCAATCATTTGTTTTACAAAATTGGATTTACTTAATAAAGAAGAATTAATAAACATTAATAAATATATTAATTATTATGAAAGTATTGGTTATCAAATATATTTAAATAATGATCTTGACAATATAAAGGAAATATTTAAAGATAAAATAACAGTGTTCACAGGTCAAACAGGTGCTGGGAAATCAACCTTATTAAATAAATTAGATAGTAGTTTAGATATTTTAACAGCCCCAATCTCTCAAGCGTTAGGTCGTGGGAAACATACAACTAGGCATGTTGAATTATTACCAGTACTAGGTGGATTAATTGCTGATACTCCTGGATTCTCCGCCATTTCTTTTGATGGAATGGAAATAGGAGATATTCGCGATAATTTTATCGAATTTAATAAGCATCGCCATGATTGTAAATACAAAAATTGTATGCATGATCGTGAAGATGAATGTGCTATTAAAAACAAAGTCAAAGATCAAACTATTTTAAAAAGCCGTTATGATAATTATATAAATTTTATAAGTAAAGGGTGATACCATGAAAATATCAGCGTCATTTCTTTCTATTAAAGAAAATCTAAAAGGTAATATTGAATTATTAGATAAAACAAATATTGATTATTTACACTTAGATATTATGGATGGAGAGTTTGTCGATAACATTACATATAGTATTGAAGATATAAAAAAAATATTGAGTAATGCTAATAAACCTAAAGATGTTCATTTAATGGTTAATAATGTTATTAAATATATTGATGACTTTAAACAACTTAATCCAGAATTTATCACATTTCATTTAGAAGCAACTAATAATCCCATAGAAGTAATTAATTATTTAAAAGAATTAGGAATTAAAATAGGAATATCAATTAAACCAAAAACCCCTATTGATATACTACTTCCATACTTATCAGTTATTGATTTAATCCTTATTATGAGTGTTGAACCAGGACGTGGTGGACAAGATTTCATAATGTCTTCAGTAGATAAAATAAACTATTTAAATGTACTTAGAGAAGAAAATAACTATAACTTTGTTATTGAAGTTGATGGTGGAATAAATGATAAAACAATAAAACATTGTAAGAACGCTGATATTGTAGTTGTTGGAAGTTATATTACTAATGGTAATGATTATCAAAAGCAAATTAATAAATTAAAATAAGCAAGGAAGTATCCTTGTTTTTAAGTAAAAAAGATTTTATGGACTAATCCTATTTTTTTTGATATAATTAATTAGGCTTTTTTAATAAAAGAAAGGAGAAAAATGAATAAAATAAAAATATTTAGTCTAGGAGGACTAAATGAAAACGGAAAAAACATGTATATAGTTGAAGTTGATAAAGATATATTTATCTTTGATGCAGGACTTAAATATGCAGATGACAAAATGTTAGGAATTGATTATATTCTTCCTAATTACGATTATCTAAAGGAAAATAAAGACCGAATTGTTGGAATATTTATAACTCATGGTCATGATGAACATATGGGGGCGATTCCTGATATATTAGTAGATCTTCCTGATCTTAAAATTTATGGAACAGCCTTTACTTTAGAAATAATCAAAAATGAGTTACTTGATGAAGGGATGTCAACTGACAATTTAAATAAAATTAAACCTCATCAAAAAATAAACTTTGGAAAAAATGGTGTATTTCCAATTAGTTTAACTCACTCAGTACCAGATACAGTGGGATATGTCTTATATACTGAAAGCGGGACAATTTTTTATACTGGAAATTATGTTTTTGATCCAACAATGACAGGGGCATATAAAACGGATATTGGTAAATTAGCTTATGTTGGTAAGCAAGGAGTTTTATGTTTGTTAAGTGAATCATTATATGCTGATAAGAGGGGGTTTACTTCTCCGAGTCATCGGACATCAGCAATTATTCGCGAAACATTAAATAAAAATGATGGAAGAATCTTATTTAATACTTTTCAAAATCAGTTATATAGAATTCAAGAATTATTAGTTGAAGTTAATAAAACTGAACGAAAAGTAGTAATTATAGGTAAAAGACTTGAAAATTCTATTATCAAAGCAATTGATATGAAATACATTGACTTTGATAAATCAAAAATCGCCTCAATTGGGCATGTTAGAGATAATAATGTAGTTGTCCTAGTATCAGATGAACGTGAAAAACCATATTCTAATATTGGACGAATTGCTCGAGGTTTCGATAAATTTGTTAAGATTAACGAAGAGGATACAGTTGTTTTTGCAGCTCCAATATATGATGGCTTGGAAAAAAGCGCGACTAAATTATTTGATGATATATCAAAAATAGGGGCCAATTTGGTATTATTACCAACTAAAAAGTATTTAGAGCACCATGCCTCAAGTGAGGACTTAATGCTAATGTTAGACTTAATAAAACCAGAGTACTATTTTCCAGTAATTGGTGAGTATCGTCATCAAGTTGCTAATGCTGAAATCGCCCTTCAAGTGGGAATACCCGAAGAAAACATCTTACTTAAATTAAATGGGGATGTAGTAACCTTTGAAAATGGTAAATTAATAGATACAAACGAAAAAGTAAAAATAGATGATATTTTAATTGACGGTAAAACCGTTGGGGACATTGGTGAACTCGTTCTTAAAGACCGTGAATCTTTAGGTGAAAATGGTGTTGTTATTGTAACTGCAACTCTTGATAAGAAAACAAAAAAGGTAGTAGCTGGACCAGAAATACTAACCCGTGGATTTATCTTTGTTAAAGAAAATATTGATTTGATTAAAGAAGCTGAAAGAATATCATTAGAAGTCATTAATGAAAATATTAAAAATAATTATGTGGATTTTAATAAAGTTAAAAATGGTGTTCGCGATAAATTAGGAAAACATTTATACAAAGAAACTGGCTGTAAACCAATGATATTAATAGTAATGCAAGAAATCTAGTATTACTTTTTTTCTTGATTAATTACTTTTGTTATGTTATTATCTATAAGTAGAAATGAAGTGATATAATGAATTTACCAAATTTAGCCAGTGCTAGAAAAAGAACAGATAAAGAAGTCGAACTAGTAACTGACAATTATAGATTAACTGAGGATTTAAAACGCCTTGGTTTGAACCGTGCCTATTTTATAAAGACTTATGGTTGTCAAATGAATGAACATGATACTGAAAAGATGAAAGCTATTTTAGAAGACATGAACTTTCATGAAGTAGATAAAATGGAAGATGCAGATCTAATTTTATTAAATACATGTGCAATTAGAGAAAACGCCCATAATAAGGTATTTGGTATGATTGGTCGTATTAAACATTTAAAAGAAAGTAAACCTCATATAATTGCTGGTGTCTGTGGCTGTATGGCTCAAGAAGAAGTGGTTGTTGATGAAATATTAAATAAATATAAATGGTTAGATATAGTCTTTGGAACTCATAACATTCATAACTTACCAAATATTTTAGCAACATCGCTTGCTAAAAAAGAATTAGAAATTGAAGTTTTAAGTGTTGAAGGGGACGTATATGAAAATATTCCAGTAAAACGTGATAGCCTTTATAAAGCATGGATAAATGTAATGTATGGCTGTGACAAGTTCTGCACCTACTGCATCGTTCCTTATACTCGTGGTAAACAAAGAAGTAGGAAACCAGAATTTATTATTGAAGAAGTACAAGGGCTAGTTAATGAAGGCTATCAAGAGATTACCTTACTTGGTCAAAATGTTAACGCCTATGGTAAAGATTTAGATATTGATTATCACATGGAAAACTTACTTGAAGATATTGCTAAAACAGGAATAAATAGAATCCGTTTTGTGACAAGTCATCCTTGGGATTTTACCGATAAGATGATTGAAGTAATTAAAAATAATAAAAATATTATGCCTTTTATTCATTTACCAATTCAATCAGGATCAAACAAAATTTTAAAACTTATGGGGCGAAGATATACTAAAGAATCTTACTTAGAACTTTATAACAAAATAAAAAAATCTATTCCTAATGTATCAATAACAACTGATATTATTGTTGGTTTTCCAGGGGAAACAACTGAAGATTTCAATGAAACCTTAGATATTGTAAACAAGTGTCAATTTGATTCAGCATTTACATTTGTATTTTCTAAAAGAGTGGGAACACCAGCAGCTAAAATGATAGATAATGTCCCTTTAGAAGTTAAAAATAAAAGACTGCAAGAATTAAATAAATTAGTAAACAAATATTCCAATTTAGCTAATCAAAAATATTTAAATAAAATTGTTTCTGTATTATTAGAAGGATATAATGAAAAAAATAAAAACGTTTTATTTGGTTATACTGATACAATGAAACGAGTTAATGTAAAAACAGACTCTTCTAATATAGGAAAAATTGTTAATGTTAAAATAACTGAAGTTAAAACATGGTCAATGGACGGAGAAATATGTGAATAACATATTTTTTAATTTTAATTTAAAATAATATATGGTGCAATACATTACTTAGAGGTGTCTAATGAAAAAAAGTTTGTTATAGTTTTATTCCATTATTAGGTGCTGTTATGATATTGTTAATAAAACTGAGAATTCATATCATTAAAATTTTATCAATAATAAAAGTTATCCCATTATAACTTTAGAAAAATTAGAAAAAGCGAAGTTTTAATATACAAATTGACCTTATTATCAGTTTGTATATTAAAATATATTATTGTATAATGTATTTATTAGAGTAGGAGGTAAATATGACAAGAAATGAAGCAAGAAACAAGGTAATTGATTTATTACTTGGGGATAACAATGCTAATGCTGATTTTTATGCTAACTTGTTTGAAAATTATAATTATGGGGATGTTGAAATGACACCAATTTCTCCTATGAAAATGGGAGACGTCAATCAAAAAAACAATGTTGTAATTACAACCGAAGCTTACCTAGAATTAGTTGAGATTAGAAATATAACTAATCGAACTAATCAAGAAGTAGCATATCTTATTTTAGGAGAAGAAAAACCAAATGGTACTGTTTGGTTGGATACTGTCGTTTCTTCTTATAGACCAAGTTCAAAAACATCAGCAAGTTTTGATAGTATTAATTCGACTTTAAATGAATATGTAAGAGAAATAGAAGCTGGTGAATATGCAAATGGGAATAAGCAAATTATCTGTCACGGTCATACTCATGGTATATCTCCAGTAAGTGATAATTTTTCATTTGGAGATTTAATTTCGTATGTCGAATTTGCTAATATGCATCCATTATTTAAGAATAGACAAGTTGAAACTATTGGAATGGTAATGCCACCAAGTGGTGATTTTAATTTTATTATGTATGAAAACAATCCTAGTTATGAGGGATTTTATAAATTCCCAACAATTTACTTAAGACATAGTAATGGAGCAGCAGAGTTATTACCTGCATATCAAAATGGTAATTATTTAGTCGATATGAATACTTCTAAAAATAGATAATAAACATATTAAAAATAAAAAAATTATTTAAATAAAATCAGTAATTAACCATCTTTTTGTGAACTTTTGCCCCGACTAAGCATAAATTAGAGTGAGGGGTGATATAATGGCACTATATAAAGAAATAGTTACTAAAGCCATAGTTGGAAAAGGGAAAAAATATTTTAAAAATAATTATACTTTTGAAGTAGTTGATAATCCCACAACTGTATTAGGATGTTGGGTTATTAACCATAAGTTTAGAGGCTATAAATCGGGGGACAAAATAGGAGTAGACGGTTCATACGATGTGAATATCTGGTATTCATATGATGAGGATAGCAAGACGACAGTTGTTAGCAAAAAAATAGATTACAATGATTTATTTAATGTTAAAGTTAGAGATAACGCGGACTTAAATGGTGACACTGATGTTATTGTTAGAACTTTAAAACAACCTAATTGTACAAAAGTAGGAATAAGTGATGAAGGAAATATTAATTTTGACATTGAAAAAGAATTAGGAGTAGAAATTGTCGGCGAAACAAAAATGAAAATAGCGGTCGAAGAAGATGAAGAACCATGGGATCTAATTGAGGATGAAGTTACTGAAGAAGTATTAGCAGAAATTGAAGAAACAGTTAACGAAAATTTCATATAATTAGGTGTCAACAAAAAAAGGTTGACACTTTCTTTTTTTTATGTTAGAATTATTTAGAAATGGAGGGATACTTTTGGCTGTAAAATTGAGATTAAGAAGAATGGGAGCAAAGAAACAACCTTTTTATCGTGTTGTAGCTGCAGATTCTAGAAGCCCAAGAGATGGAAAATTTATTGAAATACTTGGAACATACAATCCACTAACTGAACCAGCAGAAATTAAATTAGATGAAGAATTAATTTTAAAATGGTTAAGAACTGGTGCGGAACCAACTGAAACAGTTAGAACATTATTCAGAAAAACAGGGATTTTAGAAAAATTCCATAATGAAAAAATGACGAAAAAGGAAGTTAAATAAGATGAAATTAGTAGAATTAACCGAATATTTAATAAAAAGTATTGCTAAACAACCAGATATGGTATCAGTTAAACAATTTGATAGTGAAGAAGATCAAATCATTATTGAAGTACTTGTAGCAGAAAGTGATATGGGCATAGTAATAGGTCGCTCAGGAACCAATGCGAATGCCATTAGAACTATCGTTCAAGCTGCTTCTTATATTCAAGAAAATAAGCGAGTTAGAATAAATATTGATTCATTTTAAGGGTTTACACAAACCTTTTTTTTTGTTATAATAATTATATAGTAAAGGGAGTTGAACGGTATGTGGGAAATAGAAGTTACGATGGATTCAATTGGAGCTTATTTAGAACAAATAAAATTATTGAAAGCTCAACCGCAAATTAGTGAAGAAACGATAGATAATATTATGTGGAAAGTTTTAGGACTAGCTATTAAATTAGACGATATTTATGAACAAGTATATCGCGATGAATTAGCAAAATTAGAGAATACTGAAACAATTACTATTCGTGATGAATTACTAAAACGGGAAAGAATTTTAGAATTATCAAAAGTTAGAGAAAATGTTTTAGAAAGATTATTTGACCAAAATAACCCAGAAGAAAAAATACTATATGATTTATTTGAAGACATTAGAAGAGAACAAGGATACGAAACTACATTCCATGCTAGTGATTTAAAACTTGTTAATGATCAATTAGAATTAGTCGAAAAAAATAAAGCGGAAGAACAATTATTAAAAGAAGAATATGAAAACAATCTTGTTAAAATAAATGAAATTCAAAATAATATGATGTCTTTTGAAGATTTTAATAGTAAATTAAATGAGGAATATGCGCAGTTTATTGAGGCTAATGAAATTGATAAAATTGATGTTAATGCAGCATCACTTTCAAAATTAACAGCTCTAGAAAGACAATCAATTGTTGCCGAAAATATTAAATTGTTAGAAACTGCGCAAAATATAGAT
>JAQVMY010000050.1:3663-7923 GCA_028703405.1 Bacilli bacterium | reverse complement strand
GATGTTGCTCGTGTAATTGTTGATAAAGTTAAGGAAGATCAAATTGAACTTGTTCAAGAAGCTATCGATTCTTGTCCAACAGATGCAATTGAATGGGATGAATAAAATTATATTATCAAACTAAAAACCACTCTAATAAGTGGTTTTTAATTGTAATTATTTTTTCAACTGTTCTTCTTTCGAATAAATATATCCTCTAATTAAACATTTATTACTAATTTTTTTTATAAAATCAACTTCTGAATCACTGTCAACATTAGCAAATATAGGAATAACATCTAAATCAATTAATAATTTAATTATTGATTCTAAAACCTTCTTATATTTTTTTTCATTCATCGCTTTAACTAAAGACTTTTTATTTATATTAACATAATCAACATCAATAATTGACACTAAGGACAATATAATATCTCTTTCACTAAAATCTAAACTATCAATGCAAACGCTTATTTTCATATTCTTTAATTCAATTATTGCGTCGACTAATTTATAAATAGAATCATTATAGCCAAAGATATTTATACTTAAGATGATGTTTTCAAGATTATAATTTTCTTCTTTTAAATTTTTAATATAATTTATAAAATTACACTCTCTTGACAATAATGTATCATGATAAATAGTTATCATATATTTTGTACTATTACCTATTTTGGGCAATATATGTTTTATTAATTTTTCAACATTGTTAACATCAATGCGTTTAATTCGATAGTTTGTTTTTAAAATATCAAATTTTTCATTTTCAAAAATAGATATTCCACTGTTATCACGAGAATATATTTGGCTAATAACAGACTTTTTTCCCTCTGTATCAAATATCTTTTGAACTGTATAACTTAACAATCCTTTTTCAATTAGCTTGTCTATTTTACCAACAAATTCTTCTTGATTTTTAACGTTTGTTAATAACTCAGAATAATAATCTTCATAAAGTTTATTATTTCTTTTAGCACTGTACATTGTAATATCAGATTTATACATTGTTTCCTCTAAATTGTTTTCACAATGTTTAATTCCTGAATTAAAACTAAAGTCAATGGGAATTAAGTTTTCTTCATAAGCTTGTTTTATTTTGCTAATAATTAAATTTAATTTTTTAACAATTTCATCATGAGTAATATCAGTAACAATTATGAACTCGTCACCACTTCGTCTTATAATTAACGAATCAGTAAAAATTTCACGAGCAGAATCAGCAAAAGTTATAATGCTCTTATCACCAGCAGCATGACCAAAATTGTCATTTATATATTTTAATTTTTTAAAATCAATAGATATTAAATAACAATCATCTTTTTTTTCAATAAACTTAATATAATTTTCTTTTAAATAAAATAAATTATATAAACCAGTTAAATTATCAATATATTCTCGCACAATATCATCTCTCACTATTTAATATTTCATTATATAATTGTTTTACTTCTTTAGGGTTTAAATGCCTAAATTGGCCTGAATCTAAACCTGTTAAAGTTAAAAAAGCTAATCTTTCTCTTTTCAACTTTAAAACTTCGTGACCAACTGCATTAAACATTTTTTTAACTTGATGGTTTTTACCTTCATGAATGATTAGTTCAACAATACTGCTATTGTTTTTTTTATCAATTTTACGAATTTTCACTTTAGATTTTGAGGTTTTTATTCCTTCTATTAAGATACCCTGTTCAAGATTATTTATGTTAGAAACACTTAAAATTCCTTTTATTTTAGCAATATAAACCTTTTCAATTTCATTTTTAGGGTGCATAAGTAAATTAGCAAGTTCACCATCATTGGTTAAAAGTACTAATCCAGTTGTATTATAATCTAATCTTCCAACTGGATAAAGGCGATTATTACTAGGAACAAGATCAATAACTGTTTTTCTATTTTTATCATCACTTACTGTCGTAACAACCCCTCTTGGTTTATTAAGTAAAATATACTCTTTTTCCTGTTTTTCTAAAATATGACCTTCAACTTCAATAATATCTTTAGGTCCTACTTTGAAACCTAGTTCTGTAATAATTTCCCCATTAACCTTTACTTTTCCTTTAATTAAAAGTTCTTCTGCTTTACGTCTTGAACAATAGCCATAATTAGCTATTACTTTTTGAATTCTTTCCATGGAATCACCACTAACATTATACCCCGCTATTGCCCGAAAAACAATAGCACAATTATAATACTTGAAATTATTCCAATTAAATCAACTGCTAGTCCCGTCCACATAGCATGTCTTATTTTTTTAATGCCTACACTACCAAAGTATAAGGTAAGTACATAGAAAGTAGTTTCCGTTGAACCTTGAATAACCGAACCCAACCTACCAATTAAACTATCTGGTCCAAAATCACGAAGTAAATTATTAAGAATGGCTAAGGTAGCATTGCCAGAAATGGGCCTCATTAGAGCCATCGGAATTATTTCTACCGGTACTTTTAAACTTAATAAAAATGGACTAATAAAGTTTAATACTCCAGTTAAAAGTCCACTTTGTAAAAATATATTAATACCTAAAATCATAGCTAAGATACAAGGGAAAATTGTTAAAATCATTTGAAAACTTTCTGTTGAACCTTCTACAAATGCATCATAAACATTTATTTTTTTATAAATTCCATATATAACAATAAACAATACCAATAATGGTATCATTAGTTCAGAAATAAAATTAAGCACGTTTTTGCCCTCTCTTTCGAATAACATAATCAATACTAATTCCAGCTATCAATGATATCAAAGTCGCAATAATGCAAGCAGCCACTATTTCTGTTGGATGAGCACTTCCATACATCATCCTCATTGAAATAACGGTAGTAGGAATGATTGTGACACCTCCTGTATTAATAATTAAAAAGGTAACCATGCTATTACTAGCAGTATCTTTTTCTTTATTTAGAGTTTGTAGTGATTTCATAGCTTTTAAACCAAAAGGCGTAGCTGCATTTCCTAAGCCAAACATATTTATAACGATATTAGATGCAATTAAACTTAATGCTTCATGCCCTTTAGGAATACCAGGAAATAATCTTCCTAAATAAGGAGAAATTATTTCTGATATTCTTTTTAACAGTCCTGCTACGGATGCAATATTCATAATTCCAAGCCAAAGAGCAATGACTGGAAATATTTGTAAAGTTAAATCAAAACTAGCTTTAGTACTTTCTAAAATAATTCTATTTATTAATTCAAATTGGCCAGTTAATAGAGCAAACATAATACCCGCAATTATAAAAGTACTCCATATTTTATTTACCATAAACCTTTAAACCATTCAATAAAACTTTTTCTTTCTTTTGTTTCATTTTGACCAACATATACTGCGTCTTCATATATACTTTGATCACCCATCATTACTTTAACTAGTCCGACTTGATCACCATTTTTATAAATTCGTTTTTTATCTAGTTCAAATTTCAAATATATATTATCAACCTCCGATTCAACAAACGGATAAGAAAAACCATTTTTTATATAAAAAGGCTTTTTATAATACTTTTCATTTAAAATATTAATCTTCCCTTTAATTAGAATTTTATAATTTTTATAAGTATTATACCCCTCTTCAAACAAGGCTTGATGATCATAAAAATCATTACCATCATTAAGGGTAACCACAACTAAATCCAATCCATCTTTACTAGCAGTCGTTACTAAAGTTCTTTTAGCAATCTCCGTAAATCCAGTTTTACCACCAGTAACATATTTATAAAAGGATAGTAATTTATTTTTATTAATCCATTCATATACATTCATGTTTGTTTTAACAACATGTCTCTTAGTAGAAGTTACTTTTTTATAGATATTATTTTCCATAGCATAACTAGTTAATATTGCCATATCATAAGCTGTTGAATAATTACCTAATTCGTTATCAAGACCACTAGGATTGTTAAAAACGGTGTTTTTCATACCAATAACTTTTGCTTTTTCATTCATTAAAATAACAAATTTGTCAACACTATCAGATACATGCTTCGCTATAGCTAAAGCAGCATCATTACCACTTCTAAGCATTAAACCATAGACTAAATCCAAAAGTGATATTTGTTCACCAATTTTAATATAAATTCCTGATCCATATGCTTTTAGAACCTCGTCATCAATAACAACAATATCATTTAACTTACCACTTTCAATAGCTAATATAGCTGTCATTATTTTACTAATACTAGCAACACTTTTAACTTTATGAATGTTTTTTTCATATATAATTCGTTTACTATTTTGATCCATTAATATCCCGCATTCCGCACTAGAGGAAAATGCTGA
>JAQVMY010000050.1:0-3563 GCA_028703405.1 Bacilli bacterium | reverse complement strand
TGTATCTTTTCTTCATCAATCGAACTTATTTGATCAACTTGCCATTTCTTATCAACCTTAGTTAAATTTAACTCTAAAGTATATTTAACTTTTTCTTCAGCATCTTTTAATCTATCTAAACGATAGTCAGAATATTTACCAACATCATACTCCCCTAGTTCATTTTGAAATTCATCAGGATGTTCCGCTAAATAAATTTCTGAATTTCTTAGTTCATTAGCATAATCATTTACTTCAATTTCAATTGTGACAACTGCAAAATCACCATCTATTTCTTCATCTTTTATTTTATATGTTAAATTTTGATAATGTTTTTTCATTATTTCTTTATACATTTCTCGTTGGTCATTATTAAATTGTGTTTCAAGTGCTACAACTCTGTTTAGATCGTTTAATACACTTTGATCAAGAGTTTGATATTTTTTAAAAAAGATTTCTGCTTGTTTAGTAGGAGTATTACTCATTTCCCCCATACTACAACCAACAACTATTAATAATGTTAAAAATATAATACCTATAATCATTCCTATACGTTTCATACATGCCTCCTTAGCTTTATTATGTTTATTTTTTTTAAGTTTATACATTGTCATTATTTATGAGTAAAAATATATAATTTATAAAGGTATGCTTATGAAAAAAGAAAAAATTAAATTATTAGACATCAATATATTTGCTTCAATGGTTTTTATTTTGACAATAATTGTATCAACTACATTAACTTATAATGAAAAGTTAGTTCTTTCAGGTGAAAAGCCAATTTTTAAAAAAGATGAAGTAAAAAGCATTACCATGGTTAATCGTTCAGTGTTATTAATAATTGCTGTTATTTATATATACACTTCTTATCGTGAGTATAAAATAAATCAATCATCTAGTGATGATAATGCTACTAAAGCATCATTCATTCAATTTTTAATAAATGATATTCAATTAATAACCGTAATTATCATTACTTTATTACCAATGTTTTACCCTGAGGAAGATATTGAAGGAACTAACATTTTAATACCGTAGAAAAAAAACAGTTATTACTGTTTTTGTTTATATTCCAAGCAAACTTGGTCAAGTTCTTTAATTAATTTTTCAGAATTTTCATCTTTTGCAAGCCTAACACCACTTGCATATATATGTCCACCGCCATTATAATTAGCTGCAACTTCATTAATAACTGGACCTCTTGATCTAATTGAACCACGAATATTATTGTTGTTTTTATCTTCAGATAAAATGATCCAGGTAATCATTTCTTCAATATAGTTGAAATTATTAACCATATTTCCAGCTGATGCTGGGTCAACTCCATATTCTTTTAATATTTCATCACTTAACATAATATATCCAAGTCCGTTTTCAGTAACTTTTAGATTATTTGTTATATAACCTTGAAATTTAACTTCTTTAAGTGGTCTTAAATATAATTCTTCATATAGATTAGTAAAATCAATATTAGTTTTTTTAATTAAATTAGAAATTAAATCAAAGGTTTTGGGTGTTGTGTAATAAAATAAAAACCGATTAGTATCAGCAACAACACCGATAAATAATTTTTCGGCTGCTTCTTTAGTAATTTTAAGTTTAGTATTTAAAATTAACTCAATTACCATTTGTGCAGCACTGCTGGATGTTTCATCAATCCACTCAATATCACAAAATTCTTCCACATAGGGATGATGATCTATCTTAATTAAATATTCAAATAAATCTGGATTAACACCATCAATTCGTGCTTTATCAGGAACATCTAAAACAATAAGTAATGAATTTTCATACATCTCATCCTTAAATTTATCTAATTGTCCTAAATACTTAAATTTAGAAGCAGGGCATCCAACGGCATAAACCTTTTTATTAGGAAAGGTATTTAAAATCACATCTCTTAACCCCACTTGACTTGATATTGCATCAGGATCTGGTCCCACATGGCGAGCAATAACAATCGTATCATATTGTTTTATTTTTTTATATATTTTTTTTATTTTATTACGACTCATTTTATCACACTTCCTATTTTGCTAAATTAAAAGCATCCCTTGCAATCATTAATTCTTCATCAGTTGGAATTATATAACATGGGACAGCTGATTCTTCACTTGTAATTAGTGCTTCTTTTCCTCTAGTATTATTACTTGCTTCATCAATTTTAATACCTAAAGCATTTAAAGCTTCTATTATATCTTTTCTTACAGTTACTGAGTTTTCACCAATACCTGCTGAAAAACAAATTGCATCAGCGCCACCAAGCGCGACATAATAACTCGCAATATAATTCACAACACTTTTGACAAACATCTTATGAGTTAAGATGCAACGTAGATTATTATCTTTCATTCCATCTTCAACATCTCTAGAATCACTACTAATTCCACAAATACCTAAAAAACCACTTTTTTTGTTTAAATCGTCAATTACTTCATCTAATGTTTTTCCAGTTTGGCTCATAATATAAGGAATGATAGTTACATCAATATCTCCAGAACGAGTTCCCATTATTATACCTGCATTAGGTGTAAAACCCATTGACGTATCAATACATTTACCATTTTTAACTGCACTTATACTTCCACCATTACCTAAGTGACAAGTAATTATTTTAGCATCTTTTTTATTTAAAATTTCCATCATACGATTTGCTAAAAATTTATGACTAGTTCCGTGAAATCCATATTTTCTTACCTTATAATCTGTATACCACTCATATGGAACACCATATAAGAAATCCCTTTCTTCCATTGTTTGATGGAAAGCAGTATCAAATACTCCAACAACTACAGCATTAGGAACACTTTTTTGAAAAGCTTTAATTCCTAAAACATTAGCTGGGTTATGAAGTGGTGCGAGTGGATAAAATTTTTCAACATCTTGTAACACTTCATCAGTAATAACTACAGAATCAGCATATTTATCCCCACCATGAACAACACGATGTCCTAGTGCCTCAATTTCATCTAAAGAAGCAACAATATTGTTTTCTAATAATTCTTTAATTAAATATTCAACAGCATCCTCATGATTATTTAAGACTACTTCTTTTTTTATTTTTTCTCCATTAACTTTTAATGTATATCCACTATTATTAATTCCAATTCTTTCAAATAAACCTGAAATTAAAACTTTCTCTTCTGGCATTTCATACATTTGAAATTTAAGTGATGAACTACCTGCATTAATCGCTAAAACTTTCATTCCTTTTCTCCTAACCATTATTACATAATTAGTGCCTGATTATTTAATCAAGCACCTTTTTCATTATTCTATTATTTTTCATTATTATTGATAGGTCTCATTAATGGGAAAATTACACATTCCCTAATAGGTCTATCCATTAATGTTGAAAACAATCTTTCAGATACACCAAACCCAAATGCTGGTGGCATACCGTATTCCAGTGCTTCGATAAATTCAGCGTCATGATTATGAGCTTCTTCATCGCCTGCTTCTGCCATTTCTCTTTGTTCTTTAAAACGATTCTCCAGGTCAATAGCACCGTTTAGTTCTGAATAACCATTACCCATTTCAGATCCTGCCAAAATCACTTGAAATTGAGCGACTTTACGAGGGTC
>JAQVMY010000002.1:18350-30781 GCA_028703405.1 Bacilli bacterium | reverse complement strand
CCCCAGATATATTTAGACGATATAGCATTTAATATTAACTCAATGCCAAGAAAAATGTTTGACTTTAAAACACCTTTTCAGGTAGAATTAAATTATTAATAAGTGGTGCGGTTGAGATTTGAATAAACAAAAAAATGAAGATTTATCCTTCATTTTTTTACTTTTATCTTATCTGTCTTTGATTCATTGAAACTAGTAACATAATTTATAAAACTATTAGGCAAACCCTTTTTTATATCACAAATTATATAAGTGCCATGCCAGTAAGTTTTGTTTTCTTTACTATCATATTTTGAAAAATTTAGATACCAAAATGGATGTTTACAATAATTATATTTATAATGTTGTAGAAGTTCATTTTTATCAAATTTCAGGTGTTGTAATATAATAACTTTAGTTATATAATTAAATTATAAATAATTGAAATAATATTATTTAAAGAAAGTAGGAGAAAAATGGATAATTTTAAAAAGTTTTTATGGGGAATAGCTTTTATAGTTGTAGGTATTATAATTGGTATTAATGCTTTTGACTTAGCTGAAATTAATATCTTTTTCGATGGGTGGTGGACTTTATTTATTATAATTCCAAACTTAATTGAATTGTTTAACCGTAATAAAAGTAATAGATTTGGTAATTTCATTTGGCTTATTATTGGTGTTATACTTTTATTAGCAACAAGAGATGTTATTACTTATGACATATTATCACGTATGTTCATACCATTTATATTTGTGGCAATCGGACTTTCAATTATTTTTAATAATTTAATTAAAGATAAGGTTTCTGAAAAAATAAGAGCAAGCAGTAAAGATGGACTTGATTCAATCGTGGCAACCTTTGCTGAACAAAAGATAAATATGGATGATGAAGAATTCAAGGGTGCAAATGTTGAATCGATCTTTGGTAGTGTAGTATTAGATTTAAGAAAGGCTAAACTAGATAAAGAAGCTGTTATTAAGGCGAGCGCTATCTTTGGAGGAATAGAGGTAATTGTTCCTAGTAATACAAATATAAAAGTAAAATCAACACCTATATTTGGTGGTGTCTCTAACAAGATTTCAAATAGTGAAACTAATAAACAAACAATTTATGTAGAAGTTTTTTGTTTATTTGGAGGCATGGATATTAAATGAATGGAATTCAGAAAACAATAAAGATATTTGCTGTTTTTTTAGCAGTAATGATAATCCTTTCAATAATTAGAATCGCTTTATTTGGATTATCCTTTGTAACCGATTTTGATTTTAATATAAGTAATAATATAAGTGGGGAGTCATTTACAGAGGTTTATCAAGATGTTCAAAAAATTGATATTGATACATCTTCATCAAACATTATAATAAAAGTAGGTGATCAATTTAAAGTTGATGCTAGTAATGTGAAAAGTAGTTTTTCATCAAAATTAAATAATGGAACATTAAAAATTAAGGATAGGAAAAAATTGTTTTATAATAATAATTCCACTAAAATAATTGTTTATATTCCAGAAGGAATTAATTTGAATGAATTAGAAATAGACTCTGGAGCTGGAAAAATAGAAATAAATAATGTGTTTATTAATAAATTTAATATTAATCATGGAGCAGGGTTATTAATAATATCAAATTCACAATTTAATAATATTAATATTGATGGTGGAGTCGGTGAAATCAAAATTCTTTCATCAATATTAAATAATTTAGATTTAGATGCTGGCCTCGGTGCAATAAATGTGGAAGCAAAAATTACTGGTGACAGTAAAATAGAATGTGGAATTGGACAAATTAAATTATTATTAAAAGGCGATGAATCATTATATTCTATAACTACTAAAAAGGGTGTTGGTAGTATTAAAATAAATAATGAAAAACAATCAAATAATCAAGTTTATGGAAATGGTATTAATAAATTGGAAGTGGAAGGTGGCATCGGAGAAATAAATGTTAATTTTAATCATTAAATAAATTTATTTATATCTTATAACATATTTAAGAAGCATATAGTTCAATTTATGTTTCTTTTGATTTTTAGATGTTTATAACTCTAATTTATGGGTTCTACTCTTGACTAAACCATAAAAAAACACTATAATTAGTGTGTCATAAAAACACAAAAGAGGAGAGAAAAATGGATAATTATAATAGTGAAGAAAATAGTATAATAGAGTCATTAATTAGTATTTTTACTGTTAATAAAGGTGAAGTTAAAATTCTTTTGTTTAGAAAAAAAACTGAACCATATAAAGGTTATTGGATGTTGCCTGGTAATGTATTAAAGTCTAATGAAAGCTTAGAAGAAAATATTAATGAATATGTTCTTCTAAAATGTGGTTTTTCCGAATTATATATCGAACAATGTTTAGTTTTTAGTGAAATAAATAGAATACCAGATAAAAGGGTAGTAGCTACTACTTGTATTGGTTTAATTGATAGTAAAAGTGTTGAATTAAAACAAGAAATTTCTAGTACAATAGAAAGTGAATGGTTTAATATATCAGCAATACCAAAAACCATTTATGATCATGCTGAAATAATAGGGAAATCAATAGATTATTTAAAAGAAAGAATTATAAATAGTAACATTTTAAAAATTTTATTTCCAAGTGATTTTACTTTGCCAGAATTACAAAAGGTTTATGAACAAATTTTAGATACAGAATTAGATAGACGTAATTTTAGAAAAAAATTTATTAATTTAGGCCTTATAGAAGATACTGGATATAAGAATGAAGGTTATACTGGAAGACCTGCAAAGTTATATAGATTTAAAGAAAATTTTGAGGGAAAAAATTTATTTTAAAAATGTATACAAAATCGTTGACAAGCATATAATAAAAGTGTTATATTAATAGTGCGTTTAATTTGAGGTTTACTTCGGTAAATCTTTAATTAAGTAAGAAATGAAACACCTGGGTGTGTGTAAAGGAAGGAGGATATTATGCCAACAATTAGTCAATTAGTAAGAAAAGGAAGAAAAGATAAAGTTAAAAAGAGTAAATCTCCAGTTTTAGGAATAGGATACAATAGTCGTAAGAAAAAAGAAACAGAATTAAATTCTCCACAAAAACGTGGTGTTTGTACTCGTGTAGGAACTATGGCTCCTAAAAAACCAAACTCGGCTCTTCGTAAATATGCCCGTGTAAGACTAAGTAATGGATATGAAGTTACTGCTTATATTGGTGGAGAAGGACATAATTTGCAAGAACATAGTGTTGTTTTAATTCGTGGAGGTCGTGCTAAAGACTTAATTGGTGTTCGTTATCATATTGTTCGTGGAACAATGGATACTGCGGGTATCGATAAACGTCGTCAAGGTCGTTCTAAATATGGAACTAAAAAACCAAAAGCAGCAAAATAAAAAATTAATACATTATTTGAGAGGAGGATATTATGAGAAAAAGAAGAGCAGTTAAGAGAGATGTTTTAGCTGATCCAATATATCAATCAAAAATTGTCACAAAATTAGTTAATCGTTTAATGATTGACGGTAAAAAAGGTGTGGCTCAAACAATTTTGTATGAAGCGTTTGATATGATTAAAGAAAAAACAGGACAAGAGCCTATGGAAGTTTTTAATAAGGCTCTAGAAAACATAAAACCAGCACTTGAAGTTAAATCACGTCGTGTTGGAGGTGCAACTTACCAAGTACCAATTGAAGTTCATACAGACCGTCGTCAAGCTTTAGGGCTTCGCTGGTTAGTTCAATATGCTAGATTAAGAGGTGGTCATAGTATGGCTGAAAATCTGGCTAATGAAATAATTGATGCGTCTAATGGTACTGGTGCAGCAGTTAAAAAACGTGAAGATACTCACCGTATGGCGGAAGCTAACAAAGCATTTGCACATTATCGTTGGTAAAAAAATAAGGAAGGAAAAAATAAAATGGCTCGTGAATATAGTTTAGAAAAAACACGAAATTTGGGAATTATGGCGCATATTGATGCAGGTAAAACAACTTGTACTGAGCGTATTTTATTCCATACCAAAAAAATTCATAAGTTAGGGGAAACTCATGACGGTGAATCACAAATGGACTGGATGGCCCAAGAACAAGAACGTGGAATAACTATTACTTCAGCAGCTACAACGGCATTTTGGGAAGGTCATAGATTTAATATCATCGACACTCCGGGCCATGTGGATTTTACAGTTGAAGTATCTAGGTCGCTTAGAGTATTAGATGGTGCTGTTGCGCTACTTGATGCTCAAGCAGGTGTTGAACCACAAACTGAAACAGTTTGGCGTCAAGCCACTGATTTCAAAGTTCCGCGTATGATTTTCGTAAATAAAATGGATAAAATGGGTGCCGATTTTGAATATACATTAGGCACTATTAAAGATCGTTTAGGAGTAAATGCAAAACCAATTGAATGGCCAATTGGGGCAGAAAATGATTTTAATGGAGTTGTTGATTTAATTACAAGAACTGCATATCATTATGATGGAAAACCAGAAGAAATTGCAGAAATTATTGATATACCTGCAGATTTAGTTGATATAGTTGAAGAAAAAAGAATAGAATTAATCGAAGCAGTTGCTGAGTTCGATGATGAATTAATGGAAAAATATTTAGCAGATGAGGAAATTTCTATTGATCTTATTAAAAGAGCAATAAGAAAAGGAACTCTAGCAGTTGAATTTTTCCCAGTACTATGTGGTACAGCTTTAGGAAACATGGGAGTTAAATTATTACTTGATGCAGTAGTTGATTATTTACCAGCGCCTACAGATATCGAATCAATTACAGGTACTAACTTAAATGGTGAAGAAATAGTTCGTCATCCTAGTGATGATGAAGCCTTTAGTGCACTAGCATTTAAAGTTATGACAGATCCATTTGTTGGACGTTTAACTTTCTTTAGAGTTTACTCTGGAGTACTAAAAAGTGGTTCATATATTCTAAATGCAACTAAAAATTATCGTGAAAGAATTGGGCGTGTTTTAGAAATGAATGCTAATGATCGTACTGAAATATCAGAAGTATATGCAGGTGATATAGCAGCAGCAGTTGGATTAAAAAATACAACTACAGGAGATACTTTGTGTGATGAGAAAAAACCATGTATATTAGAATCAATGACTTTCCCGGAACCCGTTATTGAATTAGCAGTTGAACCAAAATCAAAAGCTGATCAAGATAAGATGGGAGTTGCACTTCAAAAGTTAGCGGAAGAAGATCCAACTTTTAGAGCAACATCAAACCGCGAAACTGGTCAAACAATTATTGCTGGTATGGGGGAACTTCACTTAGATGTATTAGTAGATAGAATGCGTCGTGAGTTCAAAGTAGAAGCAAATATTGGTAAACCCCAAGTATCTTATCGTGAAACAATTAAAGCAGAAGCTAATTGTGAAGGTAAATACATTAAACAATCTGGTGGTCGTGGACAATATGGACATGTTAAAATTAAATTTGAACCAAATCCAGATAAAGGTTATGAATTCGTTGATGCAGTTGTTGGAGGAACAGTTCCTCGTGAATATATCCCAGTAACTGATAAAGGATTACAAGATGCTATTAAAACTGGTATATTAGCTGGATACCCAATGATAGATATTAAAGCAACATTATATGATGGTTCTTACCATGAAGTGGATTCATCAGAAATGGCATTTAAAATAGCAGCTAGTATGGCATTAAAAGATGCAAGAAACAAATGTAACCCAGTAATACTTGAACCAATTATGAAGGTTCAAATAACTGTTCCAGAAGAATACTTAGGAACAGTAATGGGAGATGTTACATCAAGAAGAGGACGTCCACTTGGTCAAGAATCTCGTGGTAATGCATTATTAATAAATGCAATGGTTCCGCTTTCAGAAATGTTTGGTTATGCAACATCTTTAAGATCTAATACTCAAGGTCGTGGAGTATTTATAATGGTATTTGATCATTATGAAGAAGTACCTAAGAGTATTTCAGAAGATATAATCAAAAAAAATGGTGGAAACTAGTAAAAACACTTGATATTTTTACTAAGTTGATATAAAATATAAATTATAGATAATTATAAGGAGGAAGAAAAAATGGCAAAACAAAAATTTGATCGTTCAAAAACCCATGTTAACATCGGTACAATCGGCCACGTTGATCATGGTAAAACGACATTAACTGCCGCTATTACAAATGTATTAGCAAAACAAGGTTTCGCTGAAATTCAAGCGTATGACCAAATTGATAAAGCACCAGAAGAAAAAGAAAGAGGTATTACAATTAATACTTCACACGTTGAGTATGAAACAGACACAAGACATTATGCTCACGTTGACTGTCCAGGGCATGCCGATTATGTAAAAAACATGATTACTGGAGCAGCACAAATGGATGGAGCAATATTAGTTATTGCTGCAACTGATGGACCTATGGCCCAAACTCGTGAACATATCCTATTATCACGTCAAGTAGGGGTACCTCGTATTGTGGTATTCATGAACAAATGTGATATGGTTGATGACGAAGAATTACTAGATTTAGTAGAAATGGAAATTCGTGAATTATTAAGCGAATACAACTTTGATGGTGATAATACACCAATCATTCGTGGTTCAGCACTTAAAGCTCTAGAAGGTGTAGCTGAATATGAAGAAAAAATCCTAGAATTAATGAAAAGTGTTGATACTTGGATTGAATCTCCAGCACGTGAAATTGAAAAACCATTCTTAATGCCAATTGAAGACGTATTCACAATTACAGGTCGTGGAACTGTTGTTACAGGACGTGTAGAACGTGGACAATTAAAACTTAACGATGAAGTAGAAATCGTTGGTATTAGAGAAACAAGAAAATGTGTTGTTACTGGAATTGAAATGTTCCGTAAACAATTAGATTATGCTGAAGCAGGAGATAACGCTGGTATCTTACTAAGAGGAATCTCTCGTGAAGATGTTGAACGTGGTCAAGTATTAGCTAAACCAGGCAGTGTTACACCACATAGCAAATTCAAAACTGAAGTATATGTACTAAGTAAAGAGGAAGGCGGACGTCATACTCCATTCTTCTCAAACTATCGTCCACAATTTTATTTCCGTACTACAGATGTTACTGGTGTTATTGAATTACCAGAAGGTGTAGAAATGGTTATGCCAGGAGATAATATTTCAATGACTGTTGAATTAATTCACCCAATCGCAATTGAAAATGGAACTAAATTCTCAATTCGTGAAGGTGGAAGAACAGTTGGTGCTGGTGTAGTTTCAGAAATTATTAAATAATAACAACTTATTATTAAGAAGAACAAGAAAAAATCTTGTTCTTTTTTGCTTGAAAATTATTTTTAATAATTAATGTATTAAAAATGACAAATAAAACAATCTAAATTTTACAGCCCTCATACAATTACAGAAAAATATATGTATTGCAAATAATTGACATGATATATATATTTTTCTATCATTATGTTAGCTTAGAATTTAAATAGGAGGTATGTTATATTGAAGGGAAGAAATTTAGGTTTTACATTAATCGAATTATTAGCAGTAATAGTTATTTTAGCAATAATAATGCTTATATAATAAATACTGAACAAAGTACTACTGGAAATGTATATGGAATATATGATATGGTTGGTGGAGTTAGCGAAAAAGTTATGGGTGCTATGTATAATGAAGATAATGAAACCATAGTAATTAACGATTCAGGTTTTGATTCAAGTCCAATTGATATAGATGATTCAGCAAATGCAAAATATATAGATAAATATGATTGGAGCAATAATCAAGATTATAGTAGAAGCAAATTAGGAGATGCAACAGGAGAAACCAGAAAATGGTATAATGATTGCGATATATTTGTATCTAGCAAGTTCAATAACACTTGGTTTGATCGAGGGGGTTATCATCATGAAGATATTGGTGACCAAGTTGGAATATTTTATTCTCAATATTATGATGGTGGCTCTCATGGTTACCATGGCTTTCGCGTAGTATCATTAGGAGGATAGTTTATAATAAAATTAAAACGAGCAATTATATTATTTGAATGCTCGTTTTATTATTTCTTCAATATATTTTTAATAGGTAATGTATTTTTATACATAAAGTATTTAGCATTGTTGGTTATTAATTCAAAGTCTCCAGCGTATTCATACACTTTAGCCCCAAAATTTGTTTTAAATTCATTTAAACCTTTATATTTATTATCATCTAATTCAGGATTGCTCATACCACCCAAATTAAACTTTTTATAACCTAATTTAGAATATTTTTCTATTAATTTCCAAATTAGTAAGTGTTTTGCATTAAACATTCTATATTTTGGATCGTAACCATCCATTAAAATATATACAGTATCACGATATGCAACAATCAAGGTCGATGCTAAAACAACACCATCGGGATTGTTTTTCAAAAAGTTAGTGGCTGTGACTAAATTCTTATTATAATTAGCTAACAAATTATCATAATAAATTTTTTTATTAATTAATTTAGTACCACTCTTACCTGGATTCGATAAAATCATATTATTAATAACTGCACTTTTTTGATCGATTTCATGGTATTTTTTTTGGATTTCTTCTAAATAGACAGTTGTGTCTAGTTTTGCATAATAGAATTCAATCATATTGTTTTTACTAAAAGAATAATATAAATCTTCAAAGTATGTTATATCTCTTGGATATTTCTTTTTTGAATGTAAATACATATGATTTAAATCACTTTGTTTACCTTTATATATTTTAATACCGTTTCTTTCAGCACCTCTGATTTTTGTTCGATATTCTTTTTCTATTTCATTAAATAAAATATAATATGGCTTATTTATATCAATAATCGCCTCATAACGAGGTTTCAGAGCTTCAAAATAAAAGTTATAACCATAATGATAAAATCCTAGTTTTTTAAGATTAGAAAATGTATTATTATATTGGTTATTAGTATCAATTGATTTTGTTTTAGGGCTATGAATATTTTTTATAATCATAGGATTTAATTTAATCGCAACAATATCTAGTTTAGCTAAATATTTTTTAAGTTTAGTGGTGAAAGTTTTTAATAAATCAACATTATGATAGTCAATTAAAAAACCACGTGGTGCATAAGCATATTTAAAAGCTAAATATTTTTCTACCAATAATACTGAAGCCGCTAAAATATTGTTGTTAAAATCAACTAATCCAACAATTAAAATATTAAAACCTTGATTTTCCATGACTAAACCATACTCTGAAGTTTGATAAACTGAGTACTCTGTATAATTTTGTGCAAAAGCATTAAATTCTTCAATTGTTAATTGTCTTAAATTCATTTTTTCACCTCATCAGGAAATTACAATATTATATCATATTTAAAGAAAATATCAAAATTATTAAAAAATTATATATCTCCAAAACTATCATAATAAATTAAATAGTTAATATATTTATATTGGTGATAATATGGACAAGATAAAAATCGGAATACCAAGAGGTATAGTTTACTATTATTATATTGATTTATGGCGACACTTTTTTAAAAAATTAGATATTGATATTATTGAAAGCCCTAAAACAAATAAAAAAATTATTAATGAAGGTCTTAATTACGCAAATGATGAAATGTGTTTATCACTAAAAATATATATGGGGCACATTAATTATTTAAAAGATAAATGTGACTATATATTAATACCTAGAATCGAAGATTATGGAATTGATAATCAAACATGTACAAATTTTTTAAGTTTATATGATTTGGCTAATAATATGTTTGATATAAATATTTTAAATTATAATATAGCTTATTCTAAAAGACAGACTGAAGAAAAGGCTTTTATTAATATGGGAATTAAACTAGGTATTGCTAAAAAGATAAGTAAAAAAGCTTATGTATATGCCAAAGTTATGAGTGCTAAAGACAGAAAAAGAAAGATTATAGAAAATATGAGAAAATTATCTTCTTCTAAATTAAAAATATTAATTGTTGGTCATCCATATAGTATTAATGATGAATATGTAGGAACTCCTATTTTAAAATATTTAGATAAATTAAATGTTGAATATATAAATGCCTTTGATTTTAATTCAACAACTACAAATAAATTATCTAAAAATTTATCAAAAGATATTTATTGGAAATATAGTAAGGAATTAATTGGTTCAATTAAGTTAGTAGAAGAAAAGATAGATGGGATTATTTTTTTATCCGCTTTTCCATGTGGACCAGATTCTTTAGTGAATGATTTAGTTATTAGAAAAATAAATATTCCATATTTAAATTTAGTTATCGATGATCTTGATTCTTTAGCCGGAATTGAAACAAGATTAGAAAGTTTTATTGATATTATTGAAAATGCTAGAACAAAAGCCTGAAAAAATTGTTGCCTTCCCTCAAATGGGTAATTATGATGTTCCGGCTAAATACTTACTTAGCAATATTTTAAACATTAAAATAATTGATATACCTAAAATAACTAATAAAACAATTGAACTAGGTGTAAGATATAGTCCAGAGTTTGTTTGCACACCATTTAAATATACGATTGGTACATTAATCGAAGCACTTGATATGGGCGCTAATGTTTTAGTCCAAGCAGGTGGTGGATGTCGATATGGCTACTATAGTGAATTACAAGAACAAATACTAAAAGATTTAGGCTATGATTTTATATTTATTAATTTAATGAGTAAGGGTAAAAAGAGTTTAAAAAAAATAATTAATGAATTAAAAATAATAGATTCCAATTTTAATATAATAAAAAGTCTCTATTATTTAACTATAACTATTAAGATGGTTAAATATATGGATAGGGTTGATGACTATATAAGAGAAAATATTGGTTTTGAAGTAGAAGAAAATAGTTTTATAAGATTAAATGAAGAAATGTTAAATAGTTTTAAAACGGTTAAAACTAATGTGGGTCTCTATTTAAAATATAAATATTACTTTAAAAAAATAAAAAAGATTAAGGTTAAGAAACCGCTTAATCATTTAAAAATCGGATTAATAGGTGAACTATATACCTTAATGGAACCGTTTTCTAATTATGAACTAGAGCGTGAACTAGCAAGTTACAGGATGTCAATTAAAAGATATACTAATGTCTATTATTTACTTTTTCAAAAAAAGAGAAAATCAAAGAAATATGTTAGATATGCTAATGAATATATTAAATATAAAATGGGTGCCGATGCTGCTGATAACATTGGTAGAACAAAATATTTATGTAAACATAATTATGATGGAATAATTCATATTAAATCAACTTTTTGTACTCCTGAAATTGGTGCCATGCCAATAATAAATAAAATTTGTCAAGAATATAAAACACCTTTATTATTTTTTTCATTTGATTCAAATACAAGTGAAGTTGGTATAAAAACCAGAATTGAAGCATTTTATGATATGATAGAGGGGAAGAGTAAATGAAAGAATATTATTTAGGAATTGATATTGGCTCAATTTCAACTAAAGGTGTTATCATTGATAATGATAATAATATAATAACTTCTTTATATATATGGACTGAAGGTAATCCCGTTTCTGCTGTTAAAAACCTAATAAAAGAACTTAAACATAAAATGCCAAAAGAAGGGGTAATTAAAGGAATTGGAACAACAGGAAGTGCTCGTAAGTTAATTGGTCTAATGCTTGGTGCTAATGTGGTTAAAAACGAAATTACAGCCCATGCAGTTGGAACTCTAGCGTATTATCCAGATGTTCGTACTATTTTAGAAATAGGTGGTCAAGATTCTAAAATGATTATTATTGATAATGGTGTTGTTGTCGATTATTCAATGAATACATTATGCGCAGCTGGAACTGGTTCATTTTTAACTAGTCAATCAAAAAGACTAGGAATTCCGATTGAAAATTTTGGAGAGATGGCACTTAAATCTAAAAATCCCGTTAAAATAGCAGCCCGTTGTACCGTGTTTGCTGAATCAGATTTAATTCATAAAGCTCAAATTGGATATTCCAAAGAAGATATTATTGCAGGACTTTGTAAAAGCATTGTTTTAAATTATTTAAATAATGTTGGTAAAGGTAAACGTATAGTTGGTCCTATTGTCTTTCAAGGAGGAGTTAGTAAAAACAAAGGGGTTTTAAAATACTTTGAAGAAATACTAAAGTCATCAGTTATTGTTGATGAGAATAGTCATTTAATGGGTGCAATAGGAATTGCAATATTATCACGCAAAAATAGAACTGATCAAAAATATAGTTTAGATATGAATAATATTGATTTTAAAACAATTGGTAGTGAGTGTTCATTATGTTCTAATAATTGTGAGGTTTTAAAGATTTATAAAAATAATGAATTAATTGATACTTGGGGCAACAGGTGTCCAAAAGGTTCTAAATAAATATACATGATAATAAAAAACCACTAATATTATAATTAGTGGATTTGGATTTTAATAACTAATATTATCTAACTTTTGCGCTTTTTTGAAATTCATTTGTTATTTCATTTACTAACATTTGTCTAACACCTGGTTCAGAACTTACAATAGGTAAATTTTCATGTAAAAT
>JAQVMY010000002.1:0-18250 GCA_028703405.1 Bacilli bacterium | reverse complement strand
TAAAATATCGTTAATTTTAGGGCAATGTTTTGCAATTAAAGGATATATATAACTAAGGGCGTATAATATTGTAGGCTTGACAATGTTAAAATAATAGTGTATATAATATATTGATTAAAAAGGAAGTGAACTATGGCAAAAAATATCGTAATAGTGGAGTCTCCAAGTAAATCTAAAACAATTGAAAAATTTTTAGGAAAAGATTATAAAGTAGTGTCTAGTAAAGGACATATTAGGGACCTTGCAATTAAAGGTAAGTTTGGGTTAGGAGTAGACACAGAAGATAACTTTAAACCAACTTATGCTACCATAAAAGGTAAGAAAAAAGTAATTGATGACTTGAAGAAAGAAGTAAAGGGTGCTGACAAAGTGTATTTAGCAAGTGACCCTGACCGTGAAGGAGAAGCAATTAGTTGGCATTTATACGATGCACTTGGTTTAAAAGAAAATGAGTATGAAAGAATCGTCTTTAATGAGATTACTAAAGGGGCGATTGAAGAATCATTTAAAAAACCTAGAAAAATAAATCAAGATTTAGTTAATTCACAAGAAACCAGAAGAATCTTAGACAGAATTATTGGTTTTAGATTAAGTAAGTTGATGCAAAGTAAAACTGAAGGAAAAAGTGCTGGTCGAGTTCAGAGTGTCGCGCTTAAATTAATTGTTGATCGTGAACGAGAAATAGAAGCATTTAATGCGGAAGAGTACTGGACAATAACTGCTAACTTTAAAGATTTTGATGCTGAATTATTTAATTATAATAATAAAGCAATAAAAATAAATAATGAAATAGAAGCTAATGATATTTTATCTAAATTGGGTAAGACCTTTAAAATAGAAGATGTTGATAAAAAAACTAAAAACAAAAAATCAAGAATGCCTTTTATTACAAGTACCTTACAACAAGAAGCATCATCTAAATTAGGAATGTCAGCAAAAAAATCAATGAGTATTGCTCAAAAATTATATGAAGGAATTGATTTGGAAAATGAAACAGTCGGACTTATTTCTTATATGCGTACTGATTCAACAAGGTTATCAAGTGAATTTATAGGAAGCACTTTTAAATATATTGAAGCAAAATATGGGAAAGAATATTTAGGTAATGTTAAAGTTGGTAAGTCAAAAGATAATGTTCAAGATGCCCATGAAGCAATTCGTCCAACTAGTATTCAAAGGGACCCGTTAAGTGTAAAACCTTATTTAAGTAATGATGAATATAAATTATATAGACTTATTTATTATCGTGCTCTAGCATCATTAATGGCTGATGCTAAAACTAATAATACAACAGTTATATTAGATAACAATAATTATCAATTTAAGGCTAATGGTCAAGTATTAATCTTTGATGGTTATTTAAAAGTATATGGTGATTATGAGGAAACTTTAGAAAATATTTTACCACCTTTTGAAGACTATAAAACTAATGTTATTGTTTCTAATGATATTATAAAAGAACAACATTTTACTAAACCACCAGCAAGATATACTGAAGCTAGGCTAATTAAAGAAATGGAAGAGTTAGGTATTGGAAGACCTAGTACTTATACGAAAACCATGGATACTATTAAAACAAGAGGTTATGTTGAAATAGTTGAAAAGAGATTTGTACCAACTAAAATAGGATTTGAAATAACAGATAAATTACAAGAGTATTTCAGTCATATAATTAATGTTTTATATACTGCTAATATGGAAAATGATTTAGATAAAATAGCAGACGGTGATTTAGTCTGGTATACATTACTTAATAAATTTTACAAAGAATTTGAAGTCGCATTGAAAGAGGCGTTTGATAATATGGAAAAAAAAGAACCTGAAAAAACAGGAGAAGAATGTCCGAACTGTAATCATCCATTAGTTATTAGAAATGGAAAATACGGTGAATTTGTGGCATGTAGTAATTTCCCAGAATGTAAATATATAAAAGTAGATGAACAAGCTATAGTTGAAATTTGTGATTGTCCGAATTGTGATGGGAAAATAGTTGAAAAGAAAACCAGAAAAGGTAAAATATTTTATGGATGTAATAACTATCCTAAATGTAAAACCGCTTACTGGGATAAACCAATAGATAAAGAGTGCCCAGAATGTAAAAGTATGTTAACAGAAAAAAATAATAAAGTTAAATGTAGTAGTTGTGATTACAAAGAATAAGAGGGAAACCTCTTTTTTCTTTACAATTTAAATTTTTCATTCATTGACATTACTATTTGATTTTGTTAAGATTTTATTAGATAAAATAATGAAGTGAGGTAGTTAAATTGAAACAAAATGATTTAGGGTTTACATTTGCTGATTTATTAGCCATTATATTTTTATTATTTATAATTTCGCTTGTTACAGTACCTAAAATATTAAAAACAATAAATAATTACCAACAAAAATCTTTATTAAATAAAACTAATAAGATAATAAAAAAAGTTGAAGAAATTAATAATAAAGAAAAAGTAATTTATACTTATTCTGATAAAAAAGAAACTTCTATAAATAAACTAAATTATAAAGGCTCAAAACCTGATAATGGAACCATAATTATAAACAAGGAAGGTAACATCGCACTTACTTTTTATGATAATAATTATTGTGCTGAAAAAAGTTATTTAAATAAAGAAATAGTTGTAACAAAAAAGGATAAAGAGCATTGTGTAATGCCATATTTAGACGATAGTGGTACTGATAAACCTGATTTAAAAGAAGGGATGATACCAGTAATATTTAATGGAACAGACTGGGTAACTGCTGATATTAGTAAAAAATGGTATGATTATGAAACGAAGGAATGGGCTAATGCTGTACTAATAACAGAATTATTAAGAGATTTTTATAGAAAGTCTGAACCAGGCACAACGATTCATGAACTCGATATCTTAGCTTATTTTGTTTGGATCCCGAGATATAAATATAAATTATTTAATGTCAACTCTTTATCAACTAATGTAAATGAAATAGAAATTGAATTTGATTCAATCAATAAACCAAAATCAAATGGTATAAATAATGGAGAATGGTTGACTCATCCAGCCTTTACTTTTGGAGAAGAGGAATTAAATGGTTTATGGGTTGGTAAGTTTGAAACAACTGGAACTAGATCTAAACCAACGATAAAGCCAAACTTTCCGGCTCTGGCATATCAAAATATAAGTTCCCAATTTACTATTGCAAAGAATTTTAATAATCAAAAACAATATGGTTTAAATACTAAAAGTAACACCCATATGATGAAAAATACAGAGTGGGGTGCAGTTGCTTATTTAACAAATAGTAAGTATGGTAAAACTAGTGAAGTATGGGTAAATCCAAGCAGAGATTTTATTACTGGATGTGCCGGAACTTCTGCATCATCACCTTTGATTCCTGATTGTCCAAATCCATATACAACTGAAAATGGACAACAAGCTAGTACAACCGGAAATATCTATGGAATATATGACATGAGTGGTGGAACTGCTGAATATGTTATGGGTGGAATATATGATGAAAACAACCAAAATATTAAGTTAGGACTAGCATCTTTTGATAATATAGATAATGCTAATATGAATAATTATATAGATAAATATCAATACGGAACAAGTTCTAATAATCAAACTGCTTATGATAGAAGAATATTAGGGGATGCGACTGGTGAAACAAGAGGTTGGAATAATGATGGTGCCAATTTTATAATGGATGAACCGATTTGGAATGGTTACGGGTTTTATTGGTTTATTCGTGGTGGTTATTATAACGATAAAGAAACTGCTGGAATATTTAGTTTTTCTCATCAAGATGGTGCTGCATATAACTATAATGGTTTTAGAGTAGTCCTTCCTAGTAGTAATAAAAAGTAAAATTGCTTAAATCACCATATTTTGGTATAATATAAATGATTATGAGGTGAGGTAATGACAACATCAATTAAAAGAAGATATAATTTCGTATTACGAGATGTACCTAATAGAAAAGAAATGCTTTTAAAAAATTATTTTGGTGATAAATTTGAATTTGGAAGAGAAAATTATTTATTAAGTGAAATTGATAAATTTACCCTTAATTATAATAACAAAGAAGAGTTAGCAGATGATATTAAACAAATTTATGGATATGATGTTCCGCATAATAAGTTTTATATTAAGTACAAAGAAAATAAAGAAGAACGTTATTTAAAAATAGCTTATAAAGATTTAGAAATACTTAGGCAATATGCAGAAATTAGTAAAACTAAGATTGATATAGGCCCTGAGTATAAAAAATTTTATAATCATTTTATGATTAATATTAGTAAAGGTCGTTTCTATCGATATATGGTTGATAATAATTATATAAATACTAGACTTCATAAATTAGTTGATGAATATATATATGAATCTAAAATATATAGAGAAAAGGAAATTTATGAACACCTAAGAAATTATCGTGTTATTAGAGATTATATATTTGGAATTACAGAATATAACAAACAAAATATTAATGAAACAGCTAAAATAAGTTTTGATAGCATTAAAGGCAAAGTTCTTAAAGAAGAAAACATTGATAGTCCAATAATTAAAAAAACTTCAGTTAAGTTATCAACTGATGATTCATTTTTAAATAGTTTAACCGATCGTGATGATATTGCTAAATATTATGATTTAGATCAATTATCAATCTTTGATATAGAGGAACCTATATTTGATGGATTAACTAAATCAGAAAAAACTAAAAAATTAGTTTTAAAAAAGAAAGAGTAATGGATTTTACTCTTTTTCTGTGTTAAAATTATTATGGTGATGATATGGATAAGCTAAAAGAAAAATTTATAAATTATATAGCAAATGAAAAAAATTATTCTTTGCATACAGTAGCAGCTTATTCTAAAGATTTAGATCAATTTATTTTATGTATAGATAAATTAGAAATAAATAATATTAAGAAAGTAGATTATTCTACCATTCGTAGTTATTTAACTGAATTATATAATTTAAATTACACTAAAAAAACAGTTAGTCGTCATATAAGTACTTTAAGAAGTTTCTTTAAATATTTAATAATGTCAAAAATTATTGATAAAAACCCTATGACTTTAATTAGTAATCCTAAGGAAGATAAGAAACTACCAAATTATTTGCACTACAACGAACTTGAGAATTTATTAGAAATACCTAATATTAATACATCATTAGGGTTTCGCAACAAACTAATTATTGAATTACTTTATTCAACAGGTATTCGGGTTACTGAGTTAGTTAATATTAAGATAAATGATATTAACTTTTATGATTTAACAATTAAGGTAATGGGAAAAGGTAGTAAGGAAAGATATGTAATATTTGGTAATATATTAAAAACATTATTATTAGAATATATAAATGATGCTAGATTAGAATTATTAAAAGGGAAAGAAAGTGACTATCTTTTAATTAATAAAAATGGTGGTAATTTAAGTGATCGTGGAGTTCGCTTAATAATTGATAATATTGTTAAGAAATCAAGTCTTAGTAAAAAAATAAGTCCCCATGTTATTAGGCATACTTTTGCTACACATATGTTAAATGGGGGGGCTGAACTTAAAGTCGTGCAAGAATTACTAGGTCATAGTAATTTAAGTACCACTCAAATATACACTCATGTATCAAACGAAAAAATAAGAGAAGTATATCGTGATAATCATCCAAGGGCTAAAATAGGAGGTAATAAAAATGGCTAAATTATATTTTCGATATGGAGCAATGAACTGTGGTAAAACTACTGCTTTGATGCAAGTTGCATATAATTATGAAGAACGTGATCAAAAGGTATTAGTTATTAAATCAGCGGTGGATATTAAAGGGGATAAAAATTTAGTATCTCGACTTGGAATAGAGAGAAAGGTAGATGTTTTATTAGCGTTAGATGAAAAATTAGAAGATTATAAAATTAATTATAGTGAGATTTCCTGTATATTAGTTGATGAAGCTCAGTTTTTAACACCAATTCAAATAACTGAATTATGGGTTATTTCTAAATTATATGATGTACCTGTTATAAGTTATGGTTTAAGAACTGATTTTCAAACAAATAGTTTCCCAGGAAGTAAAAGATTAATGGAACTAGCTGATGAAATGGAAGAATTAGTAACTATTTGTCGTTGCGGTAAAAGTGCAAAGTTTAATGGAAGAAAAGTAAATGATGAATTTGTAAGTGAAGGTGACCAAGTAGCAATTGATGAAACTGATAATGTTACTTATGAATCATTATGTGGTAAATGTTACTTAGATAAGGTGCTGGTTTTAGAAAAATAGATTGTTTATAAAAAAATTTGATATAATTATTAAACTAGGAGGGGTATGTGATGAAGAAATTTGTTTATTCCTTTAATGAAGGAAATAAAGATATGAAAGAATTACTAGGTGGAAAAGGTGCTAATTTATCAGAAATGGTTAATATTGGTCTTCCTGTACCAAGCGGTTTTGTCGTGACAACGGAAGCTTGTAATAAATACTATGATGATAATAAAATTATTGATCAAGTTATAATAAATCAGATATTTGAACGTGTTTCTGAGTTAGAAAATAAATCGGGTAAAAAAGTTGGGGATTTTGTAAATCCATTATTATTATCTGTAAGAAGTGGAAGTCGTGCTAGCATGCCAGGAATGATGGACACAATTCTTAATTTAGGAATTAATGATGAATTAGCCGAAGGTTATGTTAAACATCATAACGATACTCGTTTTATCTATGATTCATATCGTCGTTTTATTCAAATGTTTGCTGATGTTGTTAAAGGATATTCTAAATCATCATTTGAAAAAATTATTAGTGATTTAAAACGTGAAAAGGATATTATTGATGATCGTGATTTAACTGGTGAAGATATGTATAAAATCACCGAAAAATTTAAAAAAATTTATTTTGATTTTGCTGGAGAGGAATTTCCTCAAGATCCTAAAGTTCAATTAATTGAATCAATAACGGCTGTATTTAGATCTTGGAACAATGAACGAGCAGTCTTTTATCGAAGAATGCATGATATACCAAGTAGTTGGGGAACAGCTGTAAATATTCAAGAAATGGTTTATGGTAATAAAGGTGATGATTGTGGAACAGGTGTTGCCTTTACTAGAAATCCTGCAACAGGGGAAAATAAATTGTATGGTGAGTATTTAATTAATGCTCAAGGCGAAGATGTTGTTGCAGGTATTCGTACACCAGAACAAATAGAAACCTTAGCTGAAATTATGCCAAAGGTTTATAAAGAATTTGAAGTTTATTCAAAAAAATTAGAAACTCATTATAAAGATATGCAAGATATGGAGTTTACTATTGAGAATGGAAAATTATTTATGCTTCAAACTCGTAATGGAAAAAGAACAGCCTCAGCAGCTTTAAAAATTGCTATTGATTTTATTAGTGAAGGTTTAATTACTAAAGAAGAAGCTTTATTAAAAGTTGACCCTAATCAATTAGATCAACTATTACATCCTAACTTTGATTCAGAAGCTCTTAAAAATGCAGTTGTTATTGCAACTGGTTTAGCTGCATCACCAGGGGCTGCAACAGGAAAAATATATTTTTCTGCTAACGATGTAGTTGAGGCAACAAAACAAGGAATTAAAGCCATTTTAGTTCGTGAAGATACATCTCCCGAGGATATTCAAGGTATGAATGAGGCTGTTGGTATATTAACTAGTCGTGGGGGAATGACATCACATGCCGCTGTAGTAGCCCGTGGTATGGGAAGATGTTGTGTGGCTGGATGTAGTTCAATAAAAATAGATTTCATGAATAAAACATTAACAACCAAAGATGGTAAAATATATAAAGAAGGAGACTTCTTATCACTAGATGGAACAACGGGTAATGTTTATGGTGAAAGTATAAAAACAAAAGAGCCTGAAATAAGTGGTGATTTTGAAACGTTTATGTCTATTGCTGATAGTTTTAGAACTTTAGGCGTTAGGGCTAATGCTGATACCGTTAGAGAAGCAAAACAAGCATTAGAGTTTGGTGTTGAAGGTATTGGTTTATGCCGTACGGAGCATATGTTTTTTGCTGAAGATCGTATTTTTCAAGTAAGAAAGATGATTATCGCTGATAATGATGAGACTCGTAATGAAGCAATAAAAGAATTACTACCTATGCAACGAGAAGACTTTGAAGGATTGTTTGAAGTAATGGATGGTAAATCAGTTACTATAAGGTATTTAGACCCTCCATTACACGAGTTTTTACCAAATACTGATAAAGAGATAGAAGAATTATCACAAACCTTAAAAATGACTGAAAAACAAGTAAAAATACGGATTAATTCATTAAAAGAAATAAATCCAATGATGGGTCATAGAGGTTGTCGAATTGCTATTACTTATCCCGAAATTGCAATTATGCAAACTAGGGCTATTATTGAAGCAGCTATTAATGTTTCTTGGTTAGGAATAGATGCCAAACCAGAAATAATGATTCCTTTAATTAGTGATTTTAATGAATTAAAATATATAAAAAAATTAGTTATTGAAACAGCTGAAGAAGTTATGAAGGAATTTGGAGTAACTTTAAATTATCAAATTGGAACGATGATTGAAACCCCAAGGGCAACATTAATATCTGATGAAATAGCAACTGAGACTGATTTCTTTAGTTTTGGAACAAATGATTTAACTCAAATGGTTTATGGATTTTCAAGAGATGATGCAAGTAAATTTTTAACTGATTATTACGATAAATTAATTTTTGAAAGAGATCCATTTGCTAAAATAGATCAAGATGGAGTCGGGAGATTAGTTGAAATGTCTGTTATTAGAGGTAAAAGTGCTAATAAAAGTCTTAAACTTGGTATATGTGGTGAACATGGTGGGGAACCAACAAGCGTTGAGTTTTTCCATAAAATTGGACTAGATTATGTTTCTTGCTCACCATTTAGAGTTCCAATTGCCCGTTTAGCGGCAGCACAAGCTGCAATTAAAACAAAATAATAAAAATTAAACTAAGGTGATTTTTTATCTTAGTTTTTTTATGGTATAATGAAAAAGAAGCGAAAATATGGAAATTGATAAAGAATTAAAAAATTATATAGAAAACAGTATTTTTTCAGAATATAGTAAAAATGAATCTGGTCATGGAATTGAACACATTAATCAAGTAATAAAAAGAAGTTTTGAATTAGTAAAAGAAAATAAAATTGATATTAATGCAAATATGGTATATGTAATAGCAGCTTATCATGATATAGGACATCATATTGATTCAAAAAATCATGAAATTATTTCTGCTGATATTATGTCCAAGGATAAGAATTTATCTAAATATTTTAATGACGGTGAGTTAAAGATTATTAAAGAAGCAATAGAGGATCACAGAGCATCAGCTAAAGATGATCCAAGAAGTATTTACGGTAGAATAGTTTCATCAGCCGATAGAAACAATAAGGTTGAAGATTGTTTGAGAAGAACATATACTTATGGTAAAAAACTTAATCCAGATGCTACTGATGAAGAATTATTTTTACTAGCTTATGATGTATTAGTTAATAAGTTTGGAGAAGATGGTTATGCTAAATTTTATTTTAAAGACAGTCTATATGAAGAATTCCTAATAGAATTAAGAGATCTTTTAAAAAATAAAGATAAATATATTGAAAGGCAAAGAACATATATCAAAAAACTTAAAAATGAAAGGAAAATATGACTTGGTCATTTAAATGGTGCATCCTGTAAAAGACGGTGAAGTATAAAAAACAACAAAAATAGAAAATCAATGTTGGTTTGCAGAAGATCTTAGATATGAATAGTATAAAACTTAATTAGTAAAACTAAAAATAAATTTAACTAAGAAAGCCTATAAGGCTTTTTTTATCACTAAAACACAAGAAATATGATATACTATATTTATAAATTGGAGGTAATCATGAAAAAAAATCAATCAAAAATCAAAAACAATATTTTTAGATATACAACATTTGTTTTGGCAATGTTAGTTTTTGCAGGAACTTATAATATGTTTTTAGTACCAAATAATATTGTTACTGGTGGTGTCGGCGGGATAGCTATTATGGTTAAAAATGCTATTGAGCCTAGTGTCTTTATATTTTTGATTAACATCATATTAATAATTATTAGTTATTTTATATTAGGTAAAAAAGCTACTATTGCGTCAATGGTAGGAGCTTTTAGTTACCCATTATTTGTAAGTTTAACTTCAAATGTTAATCAAGTTGTTTCACTCAATACCAATGATATGCTTTTAAATATCTTATTTTCAGCTGTCTTAATGGGAGGATCAATTGGATTTATTATTAAATACGGTTTTAGTACTGGGGGTACTGAAATTGCGGCTAGCATTGTTGCTAAACTATTAAAAATATCAATGGGTAATGCGTTTTTAATAGTTGATGGAATAATTATTTTAAGTGGTGCATTCTTTTTTGGAATTATTAATACAATGTACGCTATAATATTTATTTACATTTATAGTATTGTAACTGATAAAATAATATTAGGAATTTCTGATAATAAAGCTTTTTATATTATTACCGAGAAAGAGGAAGAAGTTAAAAATTATATTTTGAATAATCTTCATCAAGGTGTTACTCTTTTAAGTGGTCGTGGAGGATATGAAGGAACAGCGAAAAATGTCATATTTTGTGTGGTTTCAGTTAAAAATTATTTCAAATTAAAAGAAGGAATTAATGAAATAGATAAAAGTGCCTTTTTTATAGTAACCGATGCTTATGAAGTAAAAGGTGGCGCTTAAAATGAAATCTAAAAAATTATTAAAAAATTACATAATAGTAACATTTGCCACTTTAGTTGTAGCAGCTGCTTTTAATATGTTCTTTTTACCTTTTAATTTAGTTACAGGTGGTAGTAGTGGGATTTCAGTAATAGTTAATTATTTATTTTCCATAGAACCTTCAATTACAGTATTGGTTGTTCATATTACAATTTTAATATTAGGATATATAACATTAGGGGGCAAAAAAGTATCAAGATCAATTTATGGTTCACTTATTTATCCTTTCTTTATTGACTTTACTGAACCTTTAAGCGAATATGTTATTTCTTTAAATATAAGTAGTAATAATTTACTTGTCTTTGCTATTTTTGGTGCTGTTTTATCAGGTCTAGCATTAGGAGTTATTCATAAACGTGGTTATACAACAGGTGGAAGTGATGTTGTTGATCAAATAATTAATAAGTATTTTGGATTAACTATTGGAACTGCTGATTTTTTATTTAATGGTAGTATTGTTATAATTGGTGGTTTTGCCCTTGGTTTTGAAAAAATACTATATGCTGTATTAATATTGTACGTTAGGGGAATATCAACAGATAAAATACTAATAGGAAGTTATTCTAATAAAATATTTTATATAATTACTAAAGAAAAGGAACTTGTAAAGCAATTCATTAATAATGATTTAGGACTTACAGTTACTTCGATTAATTCTGTTGGTGGATACAGTAATACTGGGTCTGAAATACTAATGTGTGTTATTTCTAATCGTGACTATTTCAAATTAAAAGAAGGAATTAGTGATGTTGATAAAACCGCCTTTTTTCTAGCAACCCATGCTCATAATTAACTCAATTTGCTTTTTTTAGTTTTTGTGCTATAATACACCTCGAAAGTTTAAATGAGGTGTATTTATATGCGAAATATTCATTATACAGGTGAAGAATTTAACAAGATAAAAATGAATAATAAACTTTTTCAAGGTGGGGAAGCGAAATTATACCGACATAACCATGAATTATTAAAAATATATCACAAGTTTGTTGTTGATGACAAAGAAGAATCACTTGATTATATCTTAACAAGAGATAGAATTAATGGTTGTGTTCTTCCTAATAATAAAATTTATATTGATGAAGAGTTTAGAGGTGTCTCGATCTTTTACTATGAAAATTATGTTCCAATATTCAAAAGTATTGGGTGCAAAGAGATTAATTATAAAAATCGTTTATTAATATGTAGACAAATGGCTGAAGCAGTTAAAAATTTACATGAAAATGAAATTGTTCATACAGATATTAATTTACATAATATTATTATGAATTCAAATAATGATGAAGCATTGTTAATAGACAACGATAGCGCATTACCAAAAGAATTAATTTGTAAAGACGATTACCAAGATGAAGTTAGAAATGATCAATATCATTTAATGGTTGCAGTATTAACTTTGGCATATGATTTTAATTTTGAAAGATTTATTTATAAAAATGATTTGAACAATTTTAAAGAAATATTAAGTTGTTTTCCAATAGGTAGGGATTTAAGAAAATATATTGTAAATTTAATTGATAATAGAGAAAAAAGCGAGGGATATATTGATAATTATATTAATGATATTAAAGAGGGTCCTGTTAATAAAGCAGTCAAACTTTTAATTAAATAATAAAATTATTAGCATCACTATTGAAGTGGTGCTTTTTTTGTAGCAACTAAAACGACAATATTAAGTTAAGAGGTTGATAATTTTTTTCAAATTTGAGATAATATATTAGGTGATGATATGAAAGTACTTTGTTTAGGACATGCAGCTTATGATATTACAATTCCACTTGATGAATACCCAATAGAAAACACTAAAAATCGAGTTGATAATCGAGTTGAGTGTGGTGGGGGTCCTGCTTCAAATGCCGCCTACTTACTTGGGAAATGGGGAATAGATGTTTGGTTTGCTGGTGTTGTTGGTGATGATGAATATGGGAATACTATTAAACAGGAATTTGAAAGTGTTAATGTTAATACTGATTTTTTAGAAATAAGTCCTAATCATCGCACGACTTCTAGTTTTATTGTTGCTAATAAAAGTAATGGAACTAGAACTATTTTGACATATCGTAAAGATGATATGGAAATGAATGAATTGAAATTAAATTTTAAACCAGATGTTATCTTAATTGATGGTCAAGAGTATGAATTATCAAAACAAGTATTAAATGAATATAAAGATGCTATAAGCATTATTGATGCTGGAAGACCAACTCCAGAAATAATTGAATTATCAAAAATGGTGAATCATTTGGCTTGTTCAAAAGAATTTGCAGAAGAAGTAACAGGAATAACAATTGACTATAATAATAATCAAACAATTATTGATTTATATACTAAAATGGAAGAAATATTTAAAAATAATGTAGTTATTACTTTAGAAACTAAGGGATGTTTATATTCTATTGATGGCAAAATAAAAATAATGCCTTCAATTAAAGTAAAGGCTGTTGATTCAACAGGAGCTGGAGATATTTTCCACGGAGCATTTACTTATGGAATTGTAAAGCAACTAGATTTTGAAAAGACCCTTAAAATTTCCAATATTGCTGGGGCGCTATCAGTTACTAGAATTGGAGGACGTAACTCGGTATTTAGTATAAAGGAAATGAAGGAAGCATACAATGGATTTGAATAATGTTATATACATAGATAGTTTTCCTAAATTAGATCTTCATGGTCTAGATAGGGACTGCGCTAGATTATATATTAATGATTTTATTAATGATAATCTAAAATTAAAAAATGAAATAGTTGTTATTGTCCACGGAATAGGACGAGGTATATTAAAAGAAACAACTCATAGTTACTTAACTAATAATAAAAACATCATTGATTTTAAGACTTTTTACTATAATAGTGGCTGCACTATTGTGAAAATCAAAATTTGACTTTTTACGCATTTTATGTTAAAATTAAAGAAGTTCAGAAAGGAAAAAACCAACAAGATATTATGCATAAACATATATTTTCGCGATTTTTTAAATAAAACTTGACAATCAAATTAACTTGTGTTAGTATATGTGACAAATTAAAGGGGGAATTTATATGTATAATGAAAGAAACGAAGAATTTTCAATCAGAGATATAGTCTTACAATTACTATTTGTAGTATTATTTGTATTTATTTTATTATGGTTATTTCCAACTAAAAGCGATATAACTAAACTAGCAAATAAAAACAATAATAATCTATCACTAGATCCAATATTAGTAAGAATATATAATGATAATCTACTTAATATGAAAGACGCTGGTAAAGATTATTTTACAACTGAGAGAGTACCTTCAAAAATTGGTGAGAAGGTTACCATTACTTTAGGTCAAATGCTTGAAAAAAAATTGCTATTACCTTTTGTTGATAGCGATGGAAGACAATGTGACCTTACAAAATCTTATATTGAAGTTACTAAAGTAAGTGAAGTTGAATATAGTATGAAAATTAATTTAGATTGTACTGATGCAACTGATTATATTTTAGTACCTATGGGATGTTATGACTTCTGTAAAACAGATATTTGTGAAAAAGAAGTAGTAAAACCTGTAACTAATCCTGGTGGTAAAACTAAGGTTCCGGTAAAACCGATACCTAACAAACCAAAACCAAAACCAGAAAAGCCGAAACCAAAACCAGAAAAGCCAACACCAGAAAAACCGAAGGTTGAGTATTTATATGAATATTCAAAAACAACTGATGCTTCATATACATCTTGGAGCGGTTGGTCAAGTTGGAAAACTACTTTTATTAGAGATACTAATTTAGTAGACGTTAAAACAAGAACTGTTGAAAATAAGGTTAAAAAACAAATAGCAACTAGAAAGATAACTGAAGAAGTACCTTATATGGCAACTGAAAAGGTACACATTAACAATAGAGTAGTAATTAGTAATAAGTGTACTAAAACAGGTACTGTAACACAATCAACTGGTCAATTCGTATTTGGTGAATGGACTGAAAAAGGTATTGAGCAATTTAAAACTCCACCGAAAGATACTTCAACTACAAGATATGTAAGAGTTGCTAACTCAAGTGGAGATGCGCTTGATTGTACAACCAATTGCCAATCAGTTTATTCAAACTATAAAGTTTTCACAAGAAAATCTTATTTAGTTAAACAAGGTGTTACAATGTGTCTAGCTTATGAAGATATAAAAGTTATAGCAGAATACGATGATCATTTAGTTACTAAATATAGAACTGAAGTAAGATATGAACCTATATATGGTTATGTTTATGAAAAAGATACTGAATACCGTTCAAGAACTAGAAAACTAATTAGTGGTTCTACTAGTACAAAATGGAGTGTTCATAATGACACTAAACTGCTTAATAATGGATATACATATACTGGAAATATTAAAGAAAAATAATATGAAAAAAGAGGGGGTATACTTAAATGAGGTTATCTAAAGGTATTGAAAAAATAGAAGATAAAACTCTTGAAGTAATTAATACTTATAAAGAAGCAAGCATAGCAATTGCAAAAAAGTTAAAAGAATATGCATCAAGACCGTCTACCAAAAAAAAGGTTAGGAACTTAGTTATTGGTGGAGCCCTTGTTGGTATCTTAGTTTCACAAAAAGGTTGTAAGCTAACTAAAGATTCCGATTTAATTAAAACTAATGATGCTGATAACATAAACAAAATTATGCAATCAGCTGAAAGAGAAATCGGACCACATTTATCTTTTGATCCTAATAGTGGACAAGAATTGATTAATCGTGTTGCTGAAGTTTATGTTGATGCAGCATCAAAAGGACTAGGTGATTTAACGATTGAGCAATGGATGGATTGGTATATGGTAACTAACATTGATGATATTTCACCAGTTGAATATTATAAAATGTTAGATGATACTAAAACAACAACTACTGTTATGGAAAATTATGACTTTGTGAATAATGCTCTGTTAGAAGATGCTATTACTGCTACACCATTCACTATGATTAATATTGATAGATTAGTAGCTGATACTAAATCCGCGCAAGAATTATCAAGTTTTCAAAGTGCATTAACATCTTATAATGTGGCTAGTGATGGTAGCAAGAAAAAAATCGCTGATGATGTAAATGAATATTTATATAATGAGTTTGTTACAAATAAACATGATGCTGTAACTGCTTCAAGCAATTTAACAAGAATGAAGTTGTTATTAGCAACTTGGGAATTAACTAATAATTATAGTTGGACTGTACCAAGTGCTGATATTAGTAAAATAATGTATACAAGCGATAACACTAACTGTGATCTAACTACTGATGCTAATGGTATTTCAGTATGGAATGAACAAAAAACAGTTGTTAAAAAAACAGTAGAAGAAAAAATGGATATGATGTTTAAATTCATGTTAACTGAAGATAAAACACAACAAGATGCTAGAATCATTTTAAGAAGTCTTGAAATTGAAATGGCAATCCAAGATCTTGTAAACAAAATGGGACTAGTAAAAGTAGCTAATCCTAGTAGTGAACAAGCAATTATAGATTCTAAACCTCAAATTCCTGGAAAAACAATTACTCCAGAGCAAAAGAAACATATTGTTACAAATCCAGTAACTGGAAAAGAGGAAGTACACTTACCTCCAGTAACAAACGAAGTAGTTCCTAATCAAGAACTATTAAAAGAAGTTGAAGTAAAAAATCAAAATGAAGAATTAAGATCAAAAGGTGTACGAGATGGTGCAAAAAATGGTAACTCAAATGGTTATCATGACGGATCTAATGCTAATAAATTCAATGATAAACCACTTATTGATTTGAGTAAAGAAGACAAAATATATGCGGATGCTTATCTTGAAAGTTATATAAAATATTATACTGAAGGATATACCGAAGGTAAAAAATTATATGATGGTCCAATCAAACAAAAGGAAGAAATAATTTCTAATAAACAGGCTGAGGAAGATGTTAAAAAAATAATGATTGCCGATGGTAAAGAAAATGGTCAAACTGCAGGTGATACTCAAGGTTATAAAGATGGTTACAATGGTAAACGTTATGACGATAGTGTTAAAGTAAAGCATGATGATAAAAACTATAAAGAAGCTTATATTAATGCGTATGAAAAAGCCTATCGTAAAGCCTACCGTGAAGGTGAAAGAGATTATGAGGATTACATTGAAAAAATCAAAAAAGAATCAAATAAAAACCATAAATCTGTAGATAAAGACTACTTCGAGGAAAAAACTTATAAAAATAAAGATGGTGGAACAACTACTGAAGAAATTGAACTTCTTCCAGGATTTTATGAAAAGGATGGAAAAATCTTTGATGAAGATGGAAATGAAGTTGAGATTATTGGTAGTAACAATATTAATCAAAATATTGCAGCATTAAAAACTTTAAGAAGCGTATTAGAAAGTAATATGGATAATACAAATGATATTAGTTTAGACAAAGTAAAAATTATTTAAAAAAATGTAAAGGGGATGAAATAAATTTCATCCTTTTTGTTTGACAACTCATCAATTCGGTGTTATCATAATATAGTAGGGTATACAATAGTGTGGAGGTAGTTTCAATGAATAATAATTATATTTTTGATTATATTAATGAAAATGAATTTAATAAATTAGATAATTCATTAAAAAAATATAATATGCTAGCTTATAAAAAACTACATCTAGAGTATTATCCATTATTAAAAGAGGGTAAGTTTCTTGGAAAAATTATTTCAACTAATCAAGACAATAATACTGTCACTTATGAGTTAAAATTACCAACTGATATTACGTTTGAAAAAGTTCATGGTGATATTAGTATCCATTATTTAGTATATAAAGATAAAAAAGTTATTATGCTAGATAAAATAACTCCTGAAAAAATTTTGAGAGAAGGGCATCAATCAGAATTAGTAACTTATAAAGGTGTTATGGTATCAAAACAAAATAGTGAGAAAGATATTTTTAAAATTAATTTATTAAATATGATACAAAAATAGAGATTTTATCTCTATTTTTTTAGTATAAATCGCCAATTAATAAATTTATAATAATCATCAGCATAATCAATACCGACCCTTTTATTTGTCATATATTCTGCTTTAAAGCCATCATCTTCAATCCATATTTCATTAGATGAAGATAAATCAATTTCATTTAATTCTTTATTAATATGCAAGGCTTTAGTTAATTTACCGGGACCGTTATAATCTTCAACCGTGCGAATTAATACGGCTTGTGGCTCATCTTTCTTTCCAGTTACAACATTAAATAAATAATGAATACCGTAGCACAAATAAACATAAGTAATGCCACCTGATTCATATAATGGGCTGCTTCTTTTTGTCTTTCCAAATCTAGCATGACAAGCGCTATCTTCCTCACCACGATAAACTTCAGTTTCGGTAATTCGCTGTTTAAAAATTGTTCCATCATTAAGTTTTCTTACTAATAATTTCCCGATTAGTTGTGGTCCAACATCTAGGGCATCTTGAAGATAAAAATCTAATTTTAGTTTTGTCATTGACTCACCCCATACAGTTATTATAAACAAAAACTAAGGAAAAATTAAAATTTTATGGTTTTGTT
>JAQVMY010000049.1 GCA_028703405.1 Bacilli bacterium | reverse complement strand
AAATAAACCAAAAAATGGATCAGTAATTGTTAACTCTGATGGTGATGTAAAACTAGCCCTCCATGATGGCACCTATTGTGCAGAAAAGGCTTATGAAGATAGTGAAATCACAATAACCACTAAAACAGTAGAAGAATGCATTGGTTCAACTCTACCGACCGATGAGATTGAAAAAAATTATTTTGTAAATAATGTTAATGATGATGGTTGGACAGAAGAAACATCAGAAAAAAATTTTTATAATAATGACAACAACGTACGTGTGGGTTATGCATCTAGCTATAGAAGTTTGTGGGTTAAATGGAATAACATTGATATACCAAAGGGTAGTATAGTTAAATCAGCTAAAATAAAATTTAAATCATCAGACTCTCCATCTGGAGATATGGATCAGTATACTAAAACAATTTTATATTTTAATAATGTAGGTAATGCAGTTGCCCCCCTAAATTTTGATGATATGGAAAACAAAAATAAAACGACAAATAATGTTACATGGGAAATGCCTGAAACTATAGGTAATACCTGGTATGAAAGCCCTGATATATCGGCATTAGTTCAAGAAGTAATTAATAGATCAGATTGGCAAAGTGGGAATGCATTAATGTTATTACATACAAGGCATCCTGACATCACCTGTTGCGAATTTAATGATAGAACTTTTAAATCATATGAAACTGGAGCAGAAAATGCGCCTCAGTTAATCATTACATATAGTCCACAATAATTAGTTTTAATAGAAAATCTACACAAGTTGTAGATTTTTTTGTAATATTTCCCTCTTGTCCTAATATAATATATTAGACATCACTAGGAGGATAAATATGATTAATAAAAAGGGTATATGGTTTCTTACATTGTTTAGTTTAATTTTAGTTTTAAGTGTTTATTATATAACTATGCCATCAGAATTATTATTAATGAATTCTGCAAAAGAAAAAGATAATGAGAAAGATGCAGGAGAAGTTGTTGTTATAACAGAAAGTGAAGTTTTAACAGCACTCAGGGTTGAGGCTGATGAACAACACCAACAACATATGAATGATTTAAAAATGATATTAACAAGTATTGATGCAACTGTTGATGAAAAAAACAATGCTTTTGAAAAATTAAAATTACTTAATGTAACAAGAGGAGAAGAAGAAAAAATCGAACAACAATTACAAGAAGAATTTAAGGCAAAAGCCTTTGTTAAAGTTGAAGGTAATCAAATTAGAGTAGTTATAGCTAGTGATAAACATGATAATAAATTAGCGAATGATATTATGAGATCAGTTCAAAAAAATTATGAAAATAAAATGTTTATATCAGTAAAATTTCAAAAATAACTCTATTAATAGAGTTTTTCTCTATTTTAGGCTAAATCTCTCACTAAAAGATACAATTCTCATAGAATAATATGAGGAAATATCAACCACCCAACTTAGGAAGTGAGGGAAATAATGAATAAAAGCATTCTAACCAAAAGGGAAAAAGAAGTATTTGATTTGCTTATCCAAAATAAATCGACAGTAGAGATAGCTAATAGTTTGAACATAAGTGAAAAAACAGTTCGTAACCATATATCGAACGCTATGCAGAAGTTAGGTGTTAAGGGCCGTGCTGGAGCTGTTGTGGAACTTTTAAAACTTGGGGAACTTTCATTATAAAAATCGCATTAAAAAGCGATTTTTTTCATATAATTAATTAGAGGTGAAATATGTTAACAAAAATAATAACTAAAAAAGTTTTAGTGACAACTGCTGCTTTATTAGCACTTTTCTTAATTTATCTTATTCCTAAATCAGATAATATTAATTTTCAAGATAAGTTGCCCCAACAACTAGAATATGTTAATAGGGATATTAGTACTAGTGTTATATATTTACTAGATAGTTATGATTTTTTAGGGCGAGCAGAAGTGGTTATTAGTAGTGATCGTACAATCGAACAAAAAGCTAAAGAATTAATAGAAGTATTAATTAAAGGTGGAACTGGTGAAAGTAAAATTCCAAGTGGCTTTAAATCGATATTGCCTAGTGATACTAAAATTTTAAGTTTGAAATATGAGAATAATCTATTAAAAATAAATTTATCAAAAGAGTTATTAGATATAACAAAAGAGTTAGAGGAAAAAATGATAGAAGCGATTGTCTATACTTTAACTAGCATTGATGAAATTAATAATATTATTTTATATGTTGAGGGAGATATATTAACAAAACTTCCAAAAACAAAAATAAATTTACCCAGCACTTTAAATCGTCAGTTTGGTATTAATAAAAAGTATGATTTACAAACATACAAGGATATAAATCAGATTACAATCTATTATTTAAATAAATATAATGAGGATTACTATTATGTTCCAGTAACTAAGTATATCAATGATAATCGTGATAAAATTCAAATAATAATTGATGAACTTAGTAGTAGCCATGTTTATAATTCAAACCTGATGAGTTTCTTATCCAATAATGCAAAATTATTATCAGTTGAAAAAACTGATGATTTAATGCAACTGAAGTTTAATAATAATATTTTTAATGATAATATTAATGAAAAAATATTAGAAGAGGTAATATATACGATTTGTTTATCAGTTAAAGATAATTATAATGTTAAAGAAGTCTCAATTGAGGTGGAAAATAAAGAAATAGTTAAAAAAACACTAAAAACTATTGAATAATAAAAGAGTTTGTTGTATACTAATTATGTTCTTAGGAACATGCGTCCTGATAGCTCAGCTGGATAGAGCAATGCCCTTCTAAGGCATCGGTCGGGAGTTCGAATCTCTTTCAGGACGCCATAATGAGTTTTAGCCCCTTGTAAATTACAAGGGTTTTTAATTATAAAATAATATTAATAATAGGTTATTTTTTCTTGCTAAATTACTAATATTAATATATAATTTATATAGACTTTTAAGTCTTATATTTTTGTATAATTGTTAGTCTTGGCTAACAAATTAAGGAGGAGTACATTGAAGACAATTTTAGATATAGAAAACTTACATGCTAGTATAAATGACGTTAATATTTTAAAAGGTGTAAACTTAAATATTAAAGCAGGTGAAATTCATGTTATTATGGGAACTAATGGTGCAGGTAAATCCACTCTAGCCTCAGTCATTATGGGACATCCTAAGTACCAAGTATTAGATGGAAGTGTATATTTTAATAATGAAAATTTATTAGAAATGAAAGTTGATGAAAGAGCTCGTGCTGGTGTTTTTCTGGCGATGCAATATCCAAGCGAATTACCAGGAGTATCAAATGTTCAATTTATAAAAAGTGCGATTAATGCTAAAAGGGATAAAGATGATCAAATTAAATTATTAAATTTTTATCGCATCTTTAAAGAAAAGGCTAACACTATGAAAATATCTGATGATTACACTAATCGTTCAGTTAATGAAGGATATAGTGGTGGAGAGAAAAAAAGAAACGAAATTTTTCAAATGTTACTATTAGAACCTAAACTAGTTATATTAGATGAAATTGATTCGGGATTAGATATTGATGCAATTAAAGTAGTTGGTGAAAATGTTACTAATTATTTTAATGAACATATTAGAGATACTGCTATTTTAATTATTACTCATTATCCAAGAATCCTTGAATATATTAAACCAGACTATGTCCACGTTCTTCACGACGGTAAAATTATCAAAACAGGAGATTTTGCTTTAGCACAAAAACTAGAAAAAGATGGTTATGATTGGATACTTCAGAAATAGGTGAACTTATGAAAATAGATGAAATAATAAAAACAAATAATCAAAATTTTAAAATTTTTACCATCGATAAAAGTATTAATTCTATTAATATTAATGAATCTGGTAAACACTTATATATATATAATCACAATAAAGATGAGATTAAAGAAGTAAATGTTAATATTAATAAAAATCTTGATGTAATTATCTTTGAATATCATAATACTAATCATAAAATATTAACTAATATAAATTGTAATATTTTAGAAAACAGTAATGTTACTTATAATTCTTTTAATACAAATAATGAACTGGAAAGTAATAAAAAAATTAATTTTAATTTATCAAAAAAAAGTACTCTTAAAACCTATATTTTAGAACTTGGTAATAATTTAATATCAAATTACAATATAAATTTAAATGAAGAAGAAAGTTCAGTTAATTTTAACCTAATGGTCTATGCTGATCAAAAGATTACTCAAAACCATGAAGTTAATATTAATCATTTAAAACCCCATACTTATTCAAATATGTTTAATCATGCAGTTATTAATAATCAATCTTCTTGTATTTTTGATGTGAAAAGTTTTATCAAAAAAGGTTCAATAAAATCAGTAGCTTATCAAACAAGTAAAATACTAACTCTAAGTGATACTTGTAATACCGAATTAAAACCTCAGTTATTAATAGATGAACATGATGTAATGGGAAGTCATGCCGCATCATGTGGTCGGGCTAGTGATGAAATATTGTATTATATGCAAAGTAGGGGTCTTGATAAATTATCTGCTAATAAACTAATTGCTATAGGTAATCTGCTTAAAAATGCTCCCGAAGATTTAATTGAAATATTGATAAGTGAAATAGAAAGAAGGCTAACTAATGAATAAATATCGAAATGATTTTCCAATGTTAAAGCATGATTATATTTATTTTAATAATGCCTCAACATCGTTAAAGCCAAAAATTGTAATTGATTCAATAAGCGATTATTATTCTAATTATGGAGTTAATACTAATCGTGGGGTTGATAGTTTAGGTTTCAGTGCAACTGAAAAATATGAACAGTCAAGAACTAAAGTAGCAGATTTTATAGGTAGTAATAAAGATGAAATAATCTTTACAAGAGGGACTACAGAATCATTAAATTTAGTTGCTAGTTCATTTGGTAATATAATTATTAGTGAAGGTGATGAAATAGTAGTTTCTGTAGTTGAACATCATGCTAATTTTATACCATGGCAAGAATTATGTAAAAAGTTAGGTGCTAAATTAGTACTTGTACCAATCTCAAAAAATGGTACTGTTAATCCTTTAGAACTATTAAAGGTTATGACAAATAAAACCAAAATTGTCGCTTTAAATCATGTGTCTAATGTTATGGGTGGCATTAATAACCTAAGAGAATTATCTAAAATCGTACATAAGTTTAATGCTTACTTTGTAGTTGATGGAGCCCAAGGAATTATTCATGAAAAAATCAATGTTCATGATTTAGGTATAGATTTTTATGCTTTTTCAGGGCACAAAATGTATGGCCCAATGGGGGTTGGCATTTTATATGGTAAAAAAGAATTACTAGAAAAAATGTTACCAATTATTTTTGGTGGTGAAATGATTGATAGTGTAAGTATAGAAAAAACAACTTATAAAGAAGCACCATATAAATTTGAAGCTGGAACAATGATGGTTCCAGAAGTTATTGGACTAGGTGTAGCAATTGATTATATTGAATCAATAGGTTATGAAAATATTAATAGTTATGTAAAAGAATTAAGAAATTACTTAGTTTCTAAACTAGAAAAAGAAATTACTGATATTGAAATATATAATATTTCTAATACTGATTCAAATTTAGTTACATTTAATATAAAAAACATTCATGCTCATGATGTCGCTTCATTATTAGATAAAGAAAAAATTATTGTTAGAGCAGGTCATCACTGTGCAGAACCTTATATGAATGAATTAGGAGTAACAGCCACTCTTAGAATTAGTTTAGCATTTTATAATACGCGTGAAGAATGTGACAAATTAATAGAAGTATTAAAGAAAGCGGGCGATTATATAGATGTCTTATTTTAATGATGAACAAATATATAGAGAAATTATTATTGATCATGTAAAAAATCCTCGTAATATAAAAAAACCAACAGATAATTATAAAAAAACGTATTTAAAAAATCCTTCTTGTGGTGATGAACTAACACTTTATGTTCTTTTTGATGAAACAAAAAACAAAGTAAAAGATATTACTTATAAAGTTAGTGGATGTTCAATTTGTTGCTCAAGTGTTTCAATGATGAGTGAATTATTAATTGGTAAAACAAATGATGAAATTGATAACATTATAGACAACTTTAATAATATGGTTATGGGTAATGAATATAATCTTGAATTACTAGGTGATGCTGTAAGTTTAAAAGGAATTGTTAAAGTCCCACCAAGAATTAAGTGTGCGATTCTAGGTTATAAAGCATTTCAAAAAATAGTGGGTGAGAATCATGCAAAATGATTATAAATATGGATTTAATGATGGAGATGTTGGAGTCTTAAAACTAGAAAAAGGATTAACAGAAGATATTGTTTATAAAATATCAGAATTAAAAAATGAGCCTAAGTGGTTACTAGAATATAGATTAGAAGCTTATCGTAATTTTTTAAAAATTCCAAACCCTACTTGGGGTATAAATTTAAATAGTATTGATTTAGACGATATTTATTATTATATAAAACCAACTTTTAGTGTTGAGAGTAATTGGGAAAAAGTACCTGAAACAATAAAAAACACTTTTGATAAAATTGGAATAATAGAGGCAGAAGATAAATATTTATCAGGAGTTGCTACTCAATATGAGTCAGAAGTTGTTTATCATAATTTAGAAATCGAATTACAAGAAAAAGGGGTAATATTCTTAGATACTGACAGTGCTATTAAACAATATCCAGATTTAGTAAAAGAATATTTTGGTGCCTTAGTACCATCTACTGATAATAAGTATGCCGCACTTAATGCTGCTGTATTTTCAGGTGGGTCATTTATCTATGTTCCTAAAGGAGTCAAATTAGACAAACCGTTACAATCTTATTTTAGAATAAACTCTGATAAAATGGGTCAATTTGAAAGAACATTAATTATTGTTGATGAAGGTGCTGATTTAACTTATGTTGAAGGATGTACCGCTCCAACTTATTCTAATGATGCCCTTCACGCTGCAGTTGTTGAAATATTCGTAAAAAAAGGTGGAAGATGTAGATATACCGCTATCCAAAACTGGTCTAATAATGTATATAATCTTGTTACTAAAAGAGCAGTATGTGAAGAAAATGCTATTATGGAATGGATTGATGGAAACATAGGTTCAAAAGTTAATATGAAATATCCAGCAGTTATTTTAAAAGGAGAAGGATCTATTGGAACAACCATTTCAATTGCTGTATCAGGAGCAGGGCAGATACAAGATGCTGGTTCTAAAATGATTCATCTGGCACCCAATACAAGTTCTAATATAATATCAAAGTCAATTTCTAAAAACGGTGGTAACTCTATTTATCGAGGATTAGTTTATCATGACCAAAAAGCAACTAATGCCAAGACTACTGTAGAATGTGACACTTTAATACTAGATGATTTATCAGCATCAGATACTATTCCATTAAACGTTATTAAAAATGGAACTTCAACTTTAGAGCATGAAGCAAAAGTATCTAAAATATCAGAAGAACTTTTATATTATATAATGAGTCGCGGGCTAACTGAAAGTGAAGCTAACGAAATGATTGTAATGGGATTTATAGAACCATTTACTAAAGAGTTACCAATGGAATATGCAGTTGAATTAAACCAATTATTAAAAATGGAAATGGAAGGAGCGATTGGATAATGAATAATTTAACAGCATCTCAAACGGATTATTTAAAAGCAATTTATTTAATATCATTAAAAGGTGAAGTTAAGGTAACTAAAATCGCTGACTATTTAAATTATAGTAAACCAAGTGTTGTTAGAGCGCTTAAAAATTTAAGAGACTTAAAATTAATAATTTATGAAACCCAAGGATTAATAAAAATGACAAGTAAAGGTGAAAAGTATGCTAAAGATATAATTAGAAGAGACAATGTATTAAGGCAATTTATGATTGATATTTTAGGAGTCGATAGGGCACAAGCAAAAATTGATTCGGAAAATATGAAACATGCAATATCATGTTATACTATAACTAAACTTGAAAAATATATCAAAAATATTTTAAATATTGAAGAAGAAGAAATAAACGAAGATAATTGTGTCTATGATTGCAATAGTGAAATATGTGCGAGTTGCGGTCGATTTATTAAAAATTAATATATAAATAATCTAAAATTTAATGTATAATATATTTAAGTGATGGAGGTAAGAATGAAGAAATTAAAAATATTAATGTTGCTAACTACTCTACTTTTAGTAGGGTGTGGTATAGATAAATTTACATGGAAAGAAACAATTGATTCATCAAAATTTAAAGAAGAATATGAAATATTAAATAATACTAAAAATGCAAGTGGCAATGAATACTTAGAAATGGAAATACCAAGTGCAAATCCATTTAAGTATTTAACTATAGAAGAAACAATTAGTTTATTAGAAGAGGGTACTGGTATTATTTATTTTGGAATGCCTGAATGTCCATATTGCCGTTCAACAATTGAGCCCTTACTAG
>JAQVMY010000048.1 GCA_028703405.1 Bacilli bacterium | reverse complement strand
GCAACAACACTTGGTTCATTTAGTACAATTCCTTGGCCTTTAATATGAATAAGTACGTTGGCAGTACCTAAATCTAGACCGATATCTTTTGGGAACATATTAAACATATTATCCGCCTCGTTTCCTCCATATATTATATCATAGACTGTTTTTAATTGGTAGTTATTTCCTTAACTTTAAATACTTTTTTTTAGTTGATTCCCCGCCCCTTAAATGCCTAATTTTAATATGATGTTTTAAAATTTTATCTACTTTTTGATATGCTTTATTATCAATTAAAGGTAATCTTTCTTGTAAATCTTTATGAACCGTGCTTTTAGATACATTAAATACTTTAGCAATTTCACGTATTGTTTTTTCGGTGTTAATAATGTATTCAGATTCCATAACAACTCGATTTAAAATTATCTCATTCATATATACTCCCCTTTAATTAATTATATTTAATTAAAGGGTTTTTAGACATAAAAAGGAGCTTTGCTCCTATAAATCACCTAGTTCTTTTTCATAATATTCTTCTGGATTCAAAGCCTGTCCTTTATATATAAATTCAAAATGTAAATGATCACCTAAGTCTTTACTTAAATTATCACTTCCACTAGTACCAATGATGTCACCTTGTTTAACAATATCTTCTTTTTTAACCTTTACTTCACCTAAACTTTGATAAATACTAATAATTTCATTATTATGATTAATTTCAATTGTTTTACCTAGTAAATTATCTTCTTTTACATCAATAACAGTTCCATCTAAGATAGCAACAACACTAAATGATTCTTTTCCACCATAATCAACACCACTGTTTTGAAAGTAAGTCCCAGAATGATAAATAATAGCTGTTTCTTGCTTCTTATTATCAGCTAAGTAATCATAATAACCTTTAAGTATTTTTATTTCACTTTCAACAAAGGGCTTAGTAATAACTTGCCCGACATTAACAACTGGAACCTCATCTTCAACAATGGTCTTTGAAACATAATCATAATCATCATCAACTGGTTTAAACATATTTTTAGAAATTGATGTTTCAATTACATAGATAAGTCCAATGAAAAGTAAAAATCCGACAACGTATCCTGCATACACTACCTCTTTTTTTAATTTTCTATTACTCATTAATTTCACCTCTACTTTAAGTGTGAACATTAATGAGTTTTTTATACAATTTTTATGTAATTTTTTTTATTTCAACGTCTAAATAATAATGTTTTAAAATTTGGTCATAAGTATATCCAAGTCTTGCCATTGCTTCCGCACCATATTGACTCATTCCAACACCATGACCATAACCTTTTGTTGTGATTTTAACATTATCACTGCTTTGGACTATTGTGAAAAATGCTGATCTAAGATTAAGCTTAGATACCACTTCACTAGCTAAGAAAATTTTATCATTAATCATTATTTCTTTAATTCGACCAGTACTTGTTGTCTTTAAAGTTTTTTGAGTTATTTTATCAGATTCAGGAAGTCCTAATTTTTTTAAAAAATCAATTAATTTAAAGTTAAAGTAATCGTAGAAAACTGGTGAAACCCCTTCTTCCCAAGAAGAATCAACACTTCTTAAATATGGTACTTCATTAATAAAAACATCTTCGCTATTTTCAGTTTTACCTACGCTAGTAGAAAAAAAGAAGGCCTCAACAACACTCCCCTTATATTCTAAATATTCACCACGAGTCGAATTAACTGCTTGTCTAATTTTACTAATTTTTGTATCATAATCATCTTTCCAAACGGATTGCAAATATTCATCATCTAAATACACTTGATTCATTATTGTATCAACAACATCATAATCTTTATCTTTATTATAAGCCATTTTTTTCATAACATAACTTCTAGCGGCTACCGTTTGAGCTTTTAAAGCTTCCATATTAAAAGTGATTGGCATTTCACCCGCTAAAACACCAGTAATATATTCTTCAAATGGAACCAAATCAATTTTCCCAGTATCTTCCCTTTTAACTCTAACATTCATGTTAGAGACATATTTAAATTCAGATTTTTGTTCCTGAATAAAAATGGTTATAATTAAAAATGGTACAAAAATAATAATTAAAGTTGTTATAAAAATTTTTTTAAAATTCACAATATCCCTCCGTATTACAACTGTAAAACAAGTAAATACTGCAATATAAATTAAATAATTTTTGTATAATTAAAAAAATCTGTGAAAAAATTTACAACCAAATAAGACAGGCTTAAACATATCATAATATATAATATGCTGGCTTGATAAATCTTATTCTTTTTAAAAATCGAGTTAATATTAACTCCATCTAGTGCCCAAATGACAAGAGGTGTAACGAAAATATATAACAAGGCTTTAATGCTAATTGAAATAATTATCCACCTTTTCTAATCTTAAAATATGTCTTTCTTCACCAGTGAACCTTGTTTTAATAAAAACATCTAAAATATCTTTCATTTTCGTTAAACTCATATAACTAGATAAGGAAATAACATTGGCATTATTATGTAATCTTGATAATTTTGCTTCTTTGACGTTATCTATTTTAGCACATCTAATCCCACGTACTTTATTACTTGCAATACACATACCTACACCAGTACCGCAAATTAAAATACCAAGTTCGATTTCATCTTCATTTATTTTTTCACCAATTAGAAAAGCATAATCAGGATAATCTACCGATTCTTCACTATCAGTTCCATAATTATATATAGTATGTCCCTTTTTTTGTAAATATTTAATTAATTTTTCTTTTTGTTTCACACCATGATGATCAGTTGCAATACCTATATTCATAATGACCTCCTTTATTATTATAAAGTAATTATATCATGACCAATTATTTTTGTATACAGTAGAAGTTTTACATTTTTTTTATTTAAAGGTTAATTATATAAGCAATTTATTGTTTTTCTAATAACCTATAACAAGGGAGGTATTATTATGGGAAAAGTTTCACCAGGATGCAACGCTTGTATTTTAATTGTTTTATTTATTTTACTAATTATTGTACTATTTTAATTAATTAAGGTGCCCCGTAACAAGTGTTGCGGGGTTTTTTTGGTTAATTATTTTTATTTCTTCTTTAACTTAATTTGTATATTATAGCAAAAAAAACTAATTAATTCTTAAAAAGTGTGGTAATATACAATTATTATTGACTATGCTGAATATCATATTGTAGAACTAATATAAAGGGGGAAAATTATGTATCCTTACGGATGTGGTTGTGGTCCCAGTTATCCATGCGGTGGATATGGGGGAAGCGGAACAGGAATTATTTGGATAATAATAGTAATTGCTATTTTATTCTTTATCTTTTTCGGAAATCAGGGTTCACATAAATTATATTAAGAAAAAAAATCTAATTTAAATAAAATTAGATTTTTTAATGCACAATTTTTATTTTTCAAAACCTTGTTCTTCTAAATAAGAACTAAATGTAGTTATATCTTTATAACCTGTATCGGCATCAAGAATTTTTCCATCTTCCATGATTAATATCATAGGTGTAGCTCCAAAGTTTTCTTGCATAAAGTTTTCTAAACCACTTACAGTTTCAAGTTGAAGTAACATATCAACAGTTTCTTGATCATTAATTTTAGAAATATCAAGATAAAGTGTATTTAAATTATACTGTTCTGTTGCTTCTGTTAAAACAGGTGCAAATTCTAGACACCAACCACATGAAGCGCTGCCAATAAAAACAACGGAAATTTCATCTTTTGTATTATTAACCAATTCATTTGCAGTTGTTTCCTTAAAAGCACTAGTATCGTAATCTATATTAATATCCCCTTCTGGCTTTTCATTATTACTATATAAAGAGGGATTTGAAAGTAATATTCCAGTATTAATAAATGTCATTATCAAGATTGCAATAATACATCCCCAAACCCTTTTTAAAGTATTATGAATATAATCATTTTGTTTATTTTCCATCTTCTACCTCCTTTTAACATTATAGATAATAAATAGGGATATTACAAGAAGATTTTAAGAAAACACCAATTTTTTATTTTTTTTGTTCATTAAAATATTGATATTTCTTCATAATTAAAAATTCTTGAATAACTTAGGTACCATTTATAATTGCAAAAAAACTTAATAGTCTTGTATTAAGTTTTGTAGTTTATTATTAATTTTTTAATAGTCGAAGATAGTGATTAGCTTCCCTTAAAACATGATCTGCTAATAGCGGTAATATAATTGATTTTATTCCACATGAATCTAATCCCTTGGTACCCGCTTCTTTAAAATCTCTATATTTTAAAGTTTCTTGTAATGCTATATTTGTTATACTGGCCATTGTTGCGTCTGTCATATTCACAGTTTCTTCTAATAGTCTTTTATATTCTCCAGCAAATTGATCAGCAGTATTTATTAAATCATTTTCTGTTGGATCAAGTAATCCTCTAATAAATAATGCGTGTTCCATCATAATTTGATTCCAAAACAATTCTACTTGTCTTAAGTCTTCTCCTTCAATATCTTGATTATTTTCTAAGGCAATTAGATATGTTCGATATAATTTGGCTTCTCTAAGTATATGTTCTATTAAAAGAGGGTAGTTTACGGTAAAAAGTTTGCATGATAACACTTCATTTAATATTCTTTCTTTAAAACTAATCAATCCGTTCAGTAAATTTATTGCACGATTATTTATATTTTTAATAGTCATTTCTGTCACTAATGATTGATCATAATTAGGTCTTATATTTAAATTTTGTTCCATTAAAGTAATATTTTTATTTATAGGAATGCCTGTAAGTTCTTCAGTTTTAGTTTCCGTACTTAACGTATAATTTGTAACTATTTCCCCAGAGTTCAAAATGTGAGGTCGAACTTTTCCGCCACTTATATTAACAACATCTAAAAGAAGTTTTTCAAATTCGTTTTTATACCCATCTGCTTCTTCTATAAAATTTCTATCCTTGAGTGGAAATCCCGCTTCTAAAAAAAGTGCATGTTCTTTCATTATTCTTGCAAAAAACAAATGTAATTCAATTGATAAGGTAATATACCTTGACATATAATCTTCCTTTCTATTAAGTCATAGTATTATATGTTTATTATATAAATTGCTGCCCAATATAATAATTATACTAAACTCAGTTTGACTTTTTCGAAAAATAGTATACAATAGGTAATCAAGGTGGTATTAAATGGAAATTTTAGAATCATATAGGCTCACTAAAAAAAAAGCTGAAGTTTTTATAAAAAACAGGCATTTATATATTGCAAATATTCTCAAAGAGTTATTTACACCTGGGCAACATAGATATTTATGTGAAATAGGAGCTGGCGATTTTGAGTTGGCTAATATCTTAGCTAATTTGTATGAAAACATTGATGCTTATGAAATGCATTTGCAACCTGGTATCAAAAGTAAAATTTCTAATTTAAAGATTTATAGTAGTTTTAGTCGTTTCGTGAATGTATCTAATTATAATTTATTAATTTCGGTATGTCCTTATTATTATAGTTATGATATAGACGACTACATTGACGACGAAGAAGAAACTCAAAACTTAGTTACTGATATTTTAGATTTAAGTGTTGAAAATAATATTAATTCTTTTATTGTGTTATCTAATACAGACTCAACTAATGAAGTTATAAAAGAGGTTAGAAGTAAAAATAAATATAACAACATAGCACATGATGATATTAATTTATATTATGAAAAAGATGGTAGAATGAAGACTTCTAATAATAAAGTTTTAATATATAGAAAATAAATTTAAACCTTTAATACATAAAAAGACTGCAAACAATTGCAGTCTTATATTTTTTGTTTGGTATGGCAATTTTACCATTAAATGAACACTCGATGCTATTTAATTTTTTTAGCTATTATTAATAAATCTCTTTCACTACTCGTTTCTTTATAGTTTTCCATTGATACCTTAATATCAAAACCATTCTCCAATAGTAATTTATGAACAGCATTAACATCTAATGAACTATAATAAAATGGTTCGTCATACATGTAATCTGTTATCTCCCCATCCTTGTTACCGTGTGTAAACAATAAATACGCTCCTATATTCATCCACTCAGTAATAATATGGTATATTTCATTTTGCTTTTCTTTTGAAAAATGGAAAAATGAGTCAAAAGCTATTATTGCATCATATTTTTCAGTAGGTTCGAATTCAAAGAAGTCACAACAATAAAATATAGTGTTTGGTATGTTTTGGCTTTTAGCAATTTCTATCATATTTTCAGATATATCAATTCCTGTTACTGAAAAACCTTGGCAGGTTAAATATTTTGAATTGGGTAACCAGTTCCACAACCAATATCTAGAATTTTTCCATTCGGTTTAATTTCGGTCACAAAATCCATTACACATTTATTCAAAGGTAATTTGTTTCTGATTTCACACCACTGTTTAGCAATTTTATTATATGAGTTTTTATTTATATAATCATTCATAAAACTTTAACACCCCACAATAAAATTATATCAAAAAACTCGGTATTTTCATACCAAGTTTAAATTCATATTTGGCAGGGGTGGCAGGAGTTGAACCCACATGAACGGTTTTGGAGACCGTCATTCTACCATTGAATTACACCCCTGTGCTTTTAAAGTATATCATAAATTAAATTAATTTACAATAATATTTAATTTGTTTAAACATATATTTAATTAGGTGATTATATGTCAATTATAAAACATACAACTAGTGAACGGGATTTGTTAGCCCGCTTGATGCGTGCCGAAGCTGTTGGTGAAGGAGATTTAGGAATGCTAATGGTTGGAAATGTTGTAGTTAATCGTGGCATTGCTGATTGTTTAACTTTTAGAAATATCAGAACCATCTCTCAAGTGGTTTACCAAACCCCGGGTGGTTTTTCAGGTAAAGATAGCCCTTTGTTTTTCAGTTCACCCACTACTGCCCAAAGAAGATTAGCAGATTTAGTTCTTGAAGGCAAATACTTTCATCCTGCTACCCATGCATTATGGTTTTATGCTCCTAAAACTGGAGAACAATGTTCAGGAACATGGTGGGAACAAGATTTCAGTGGTAGATATAAGTCCCATTGCTTTTACATACCAGATCCTGCTGTTTGCAAGCAATTAAGATAGTGTTTTTATAGAATAAAAGAATTGAAATCTTCAATTCTTTTATTATATTATTAGCATCTGTCCAATACTTAAACTATTGCTGGTTAAATTATTTTTTTTCTTTATTTCGTCAACTGTTGTATTAAATTGCCTTGCTATTGCATACAAATTATCTCCACTTTTTACTATATAAGTTACTGGTGCCTCTGAAACAGGAATTCTTAATCTCTGTCCAATACTTAAACTATTGCTGGTTAAATTACTAGCACTCCTGATCTCACTAACAGTTGTATTATACCTTTTGGCAATATCATATAAATTGTCTCCGCTTTTTACTATATAATCAATATAATTAGGGCTCGGAACTCCTGGCTCGGTTGGTTCATTAACTCTAATTCTTATTTCTTGCCCTACACTTAAAAGATTGCTACTTAAATTATTGATTCTCATTAATTCTGTAGCTGTTGTGTTATATTTTCTAGCAATTGCATATAAATTGTCTCCTGCTTGAACTCGATATGTTAAATAATCTTCAACTGGTTGCTCGACTGGCGGAACTGCAGCTTCACTTGGTATTAATATTTGTTGTCCTACTTGAAGGTTTGCTGTACTTAAATTATTAAAACTTAATAACTCTGCAACGGTTGTGTTATATTGTCTTGCTATAGCATATAAACTATCTCCTGCTTTAACTGTATAAATAACATACTCTCCACTAACAGGCGGTTCTTCCATTTGTGGAATTCTTAAAACTTGACCGACTGATAATAAATTACTAGTGAGATTATTAGCGGCTTTTAATTCTTCAACTGTTACATTAAGTTTTCTAGCGATAGACCATAAGCTATCCCCACTTTGAACAACATATACATTTGCACCTATTGGTGGTGTATATGGTAATTTTAAATATTGTGCAACTGCTTGCACAACAGCTTCAGCATAATCATTTGAAAAGTTTTTTAATTGTACAACATCATCAGCAGTACTATCTAAAAAACCATATTCAACAGTTATTGCTTGCGTCGGTTTTGTTTCCCTTTGCATAAAATAATAATCTTGTGAAGTGTCTGACGGTAATCTTCTTTGGTAAGCCCTTCTAACATTTTGACCTGTTTTAGCAATCTCTCTCAAAATTAAATCTGGTAGTGTACTATTGTTTCTTAATGGATATACTACTTCAGCACCATCACCGCCACCAGCATTTATATGGTTTGATATTACTATGACATTTGGTCTTGCTCCAAATGCATTTAGTACACGATTTACTCTTTCTGTAGGACTCAAAGTTTCATCTGTGGTCCTTGTCATTTCAAATGGAATACCTAATTCTTCAAAACGATTAGCCATATATTGCGATATTGATAAATTTAAATCTTTTTCAACAATTCCAT
>JAQVMY010000047.1 GCA_028703405.1 Bacilli bacterium | reverse complement strand
ATTTTTTTAGATTTAGCTGATGACATAATTATGGATTTTTCATATCGCTTAAAAAATAAAACTTATCTTTTAATTCCAGATCATAGAAAAGAATTGATTAATATGTCATATGAATATTATTTTTCTACAGGAAAAGCAATACCAATATCTTTAACTTTAACTATATCAGAGATAATGAATAAATTTAATGAAGTTGCGCAAAAGTTAGGGTTTACAATTATAACAAAAATGAGTGAATATCATAATGATGGTCAAATATTTGATTTATTAGGAATTCAATCTATTGATAAAGGATTAATTGAAGAGGAATTTAATGATATTCCTAATGTGAAGGTTCCTTTGACTTTATCAGTTGATGAATTTGCTAAAAGAATTTTTTTGCCAGCAGTTTTCAAAAATAATACTGCTAATCGTGGAGAAGATAAATATTTAATTGAAAATAAAGAGCAATTAAAAAGAATAATGGCATTATTTGAATTACCTGAAAGTAAAAAAATAAATTTAAAGAACGAATTTGTTGTTCAAGAATATATTAAGAGTTTTGAAGATATTAATAGTTCTATTAGAGTATTTACATCTTGTACTGGTGAAATTTTGTCTTCTTTGTTTTTAGTATCTATGGATAAAGTACCTAAGAAAAGAATAAAAAACTTCGGTATTGATATTTTTAATCCATGCGAATATTTAAGTGATCCAAATTCTCCATATTATCTCAATTCTAAAAATATTATTTCTAATGCGGCAGGCGGTGGTAAAGTAATTCCTTTAAATCCAGAAATAAGTAATCTGAGTGCTGCTGATGAAATAATATTGTCTCTTCATGAAATTGATGCTTCAACTTTATCTTTGCCAGAAACGATAATTGACCAGTGTAAAGAAATAGCTACATTTTGGGGCTCTAAAAAAGGTATAGTATTAGGGATCGATTTTATATATAATTCTGATGATAGCAATTGGTATTACTTAGAAGCAAATCGAAATCCATCAATTGAAGGTTATAAGCGTTTTATGGACTTGAAAGGTTATTCGAAAATAGACATTAAATTTCTTATGCAACTAGATTGTTTAACTAAAATTGTTGAGCACATTATGACTATGGACATGACAACAGAAAAAACAAGAACAAAATAAAAAGTTTAAAGTATATATAATATTCCTGTATATTTATGTAAAACAAGAATAACTATTATTTTATTACAATTTCTGGTAGTATTAAATTTATCGAAAACGATATATAATTAAAGAGAGGTGATTGTTGTGAAAAATCTAAAAATAAACAATATTTATCAATTAGTATCAATAATTATATTTCTAATAGGTCTATTATTTACTTATCTTGTTGCAGAAATAGATGATGCTCCTGGTTTTCTTTTTGTAGGAACAGCAATAACTACTGGTTGTTGCTTATGTTTATATGGATTGGGTAGTTTGATTGATAAATTTGAAACTAATAATAAGTTGTTAGCAAATATTTTTGAAGAACTTAAAAACAAAAAATAAAGTTATAAAATTTGTTTATCTTTCTAAAAAAAATGTGTAATTAATTTAGAGGTGTGAAAATGAGTATAGAAGAATTACGTTTAGAGGGTATTTGTCCGACTTGTTATAATTTTAAACATGGAGGAGTTTATCCAAAATTAGGTAATAAATTATTGTACGAAGATGAATTATTAATGTGTTTTTTTGAATCTAGACCAAGATCAAAAGGGCATACAATTATTTTGGTAAAAGAGCATTATCAAGACATGTCTTACCTATCGGATGAAATCTGCTCAAAGGTATATTTATTTTCTAAAATGATGATGAATATATTAAAAGAAGTATTGAAAGCAGAGAGAATTTATTTATGTACTATGTGTGATGGAGAGCCAAATCATTTTCATCTTCAATTAATACCAAGATATTCAGGCACAAAAATAGGCTCAACAAATTTTGTAAATGAAAGACAAAGTTATATTGAAAATTTAGAAATAATAAACGCTATAAAAAATAAATTAAATATAATAAATAATTTATAAAAATAATTAGTTTTGAACGCTAATTATTTTTTTTCAATTCCTACAATAAAGGTTTTCTCATTATATTTTTTGTCATACATGGGTATGTTCAACCAACCTGCGGTTATCAATAACAATTAATAAAGAAAAGCGTTTATTATTATAATGGAATTCATTTTATGATATCTACATATATTTATAATGAAAAGTTATAAATTACCAATTTTATAACTAAAAAAGTACATAATAGTATTATAAATATGTTAGGAGTGAATACGTATATATGGGTAATAAGAAATTTAAAACAAAAATTTTTATATCAACCATAATTATTTTTTTGATAGGGACACTATTTCACTTTGTCTATGGATTTTTAGGTAATAACTTCTTAGTTGGACTTATTGCCCCTATAAATGAAAGTGTATGGGAACATTTAAAATTAGCAACAACTCCTATTCTTTTATGGTGGTTGATTTGTTATTTAATTAAAAATAAAAAATATGGTCTAGATAAGGGTAAATGGTTTTTGGGTTGTTTAGTATCAATAATCGTATCTAATTTTATAATTTTAGGTGTTTACTATTTTGTAAGATATGGTTTAGATATAGAATCAACAATAATAAATATTATATTATTATATATTGCAATATTATTAGGGCAATTTACTGGGCATCACATTTATAAATTTTCGAAAGTCAATAATTTTTACTTTCCTGTTATTGCGATTTATGCAATTATAATTTTATTTATGATATTAACAATTGTTCCGCCTAAATTACCGTTATTTGAAGACCCTACAACTCATACTTATGGGATATATAAACAACTAAAAAAATAAATATTGTCATAAAGTAATGCTAAATATAAATATACTTATTTTAATTTAGGTGATATTAACAAATCTATTATAATATAGGAGAATTGGTTCGCATAAAAAAACGTCATAATATAGGTGACGTTACAAAATAAAATATATATTTTTGTGTGAAAGTAAATTATTTATTCTGATAATTCAATAAACTCATATTGAAAGACTATAAAGTTATCAATATTATTTTTAGTTATTTTAAATTTAGGTTTTCTTAAATTGCCACTAGGTTGTCTACCTTGGTTAAAATCGTCTAGTGCATCTCTAAAATTAATTCTATTCAATTCTATAATTGACATTTGCACAAATTTAACTGAATTTTTCATTCGTTTGTGGTAACTTAGTTCATCCCATTTTTTATTTTTATTCCATTCATTTTTGTTTTTTATAAAATTAGTTCTAAATCTAGTTGCTTCGTAATTATTTTCTTTTGAGTCTTTTATAGTTTCGTGTTCATAGATAACATACCAAAATTTATCATATTTGTTAATGCAGTCTATAAATGTTTCTTGATCATTTCCTGGTGCTTCTCTCGCACTAATATCACTTGCTTTTAAATCTCCGTAAAAATTTTCTTCATCAAACCATAGATCAAAATCAAATTCCTCTGCTTTTTTGTGAGAACTACCTACATATTTAATTTTATTTTCAATAGAATAATCAAGTATAAATTTATTGAATTTATACTCAAGATACCATCCTGGCCATTCTGTTTCCTTCCAATTTGGCCACTTTGCTTCATACATTTCAACTATTGCTTTATTAGCTGGCAACCAGTTTCCAAAATTGAAATTATTATTGAATATATCAAATAACGTAAATAATTCATTTTGAGTACTTAATTTACCGTCTAGATAATCCTTAAACTTTATATACTTAATAGAAACTATTTTATTTTTATTTCTATCAACTCTTTTAAAAATACCCTCTTTCATTGCTTGGAAAAGATCATTAGTGTAAATATGCGCTGCTGAGGAATTCATTTTCTTTTTTAAATAAGTATTCTTAACAATTTCTGATATGATAATATTATCTTTATAGTGGTACATTCCGATAAATCTAACGTTAACATTTTTCTTGTTTTCAAATAGTATTACAATATCTTTATACCATTTTTTCAATTGCATCCTTTTTTTATATATTGGATGTTGACCGTTACCGCCCATATAAGTAATAGAAGCTAAAAGAAGATATTCTTTTTTATTGTCATGATTATATATTAGTATATTTTTGTTATTTATTTTTGTTGTTTCGCAGTTATTTTTTCCAAGTATATTAATCAGTTTTTTAATCATTTCTTTTGTAGATAAGGGTTGATCGTATTCAAGTTCTAAACTTAAATCACTTCGTAATTGTTCGCTTTTGATATTAGCCATAACATCACTCCCACTATAACTATTATACATTATAAAATTTTAAAAAACTATTATAAATTAAAAACATTTCGCTTAAACTTGAAAAAAATGCTAGCTTTTTTATAAATAATGTTATATAATGTTTATAGTGGTGATGTTATGAAACAAAAAAAATTTAAATTTATTGATTTATTCTCAGGAATTGGAGGGTTCCATAATGCCATGGTCGAATTGGGCGGAGAATGTGTATTTGCCTCTGAAATCGATAAATATGCAATAGAAACATATAGGGAAAATTATCACATAGAGTCTGATTATGACATTACTAAAGTTGATGAAAAAAAGATTCCGTATCATGATGTGTTGTGTGCTGGATTTCCGTGCCAAACTTTTTCTAAGGCGGGGAAACAAGAAGGCATGAATGATACAAGGGGAACTTTGTTTTTCGAAATAGAACGAATTTTAAAATATCATAAAACTAAATATATAGTGTTAGAAAATGTTAGAAATTTAGTTTCTCATGATAAAGGTAATACATGGAATACTATTCACGGCAAATTAAAAGAGTTAGGATATAGATTAACTCCAAAACCATTAATAATTAGTCCGCATCAATTGGGCATACCACAACTAAGAGAAAGGGTGGTTATTTTAGGAATTTATGATCCTAAAAATTCTGATAAGAACTTAAATATAGAATTTAAAGATTTATTAAAAAAAGATGATAATACCATTTATAACATTCTTGATGGAAAAAGGGCTGAAAACAAATATTATATAAGTGATTATGAAAAAATGGTTTTAACTGCATGGGATAAATTTTATAAAGGTATAAAAACGAAAGTCATAGGGTTTCCAATATGGGCAGTGTGGTTTAATGGTATTACAAAACCGTCAGATTTACCAAAGTGGAAAACAGATTTTATTGATAAAAATCAAAAACTATATTCCGAAAACAAGGAATTTATCGATTCTTGGTTAAAAGAATATAATAATTTAAAAGATTTTGTTCCAACTCATAAAAAAATGGAGTGGCAAGCAGGTGACACCATTAATTCGTTGTGGGAAGGAATAATTCAGTTTAGACCATCTGGAATAAGAGTGAAAAGTCCAAATTGTTTTCCTGCTTTAGTAGCCATGGTACAAGTTCCTATAATTGGAAAATATAAAAGAAGATTAACGGTTAGAGAAGCAGCTCGATTACAAAGTTTTCCAGAAAAATTTGTTCCTAACAATTTAGATTATCAAGCTTACAAACAATTCGGCAATGCGGTAAATGTGGAAGTAATAAAATACGCAACCACAAAACTATTTGAATATAAAGATTAATAAAACAAGTAAATAATTAAAAAATTTACTTGTTTTATAGTATGTGGTATAATCATAATTACTGAGGGCTAGTACAGACTTGAAAGTTTTGTACTGGCTTTTTTTAGGAGGTGTAAATATGGCTAAGGTAGATTTTAGGAGTGATGAAGAAATGATTTTGGCTTATTATAATTTTTCCGATGAATGCGATAATTTAAATGACATCAAAGAATTTACAGAAAAAATGAACAAATTGACTGGTAAAAATAGAACACATGGGCTTTTAATATGAGAATAGCAAATTATAAACGTATTGATGCATTATACAGCAGCAGAGTCTTAAATGGTGGATTGGAAAAAAACAAATACTTTTGGGATTCATATTCAAATCAATATGACCTTTTAAAAGATAAGTGCGAACAATTAATAAGAGCATAATAATTACTTACTAATATTGGTTAAATCAACATTAAGATCTTAATTATAGTAAGAAATACATCATGATGAAAAAATCTAAAATAAAATTAATATTAAATGTAATGATTGTTATATAGATTATAAAATTTGATTGGAGAGATAATATGGTTGAAGTTATGGAAATAAAAAAAGGAAAAAGAAGTATAAATTTTAAAAAGCAAATTGAACAATTTATTATGGGGTATGAAACTGAACCAGCAAAAGGATTGGTTCATGGTTTTCAAAAGGACGTTATTCAAAATGGTTGGGGTCATAGGCTTAATGATAAAGGTAAAGGTTGGTCTTTAGAAATATCATATTTAGAAAATGATAAGGGTAAATTTATAATAGTTGAAGATCACGGATGTACTGGATTAATAGGTAAAAACTATTCACTTTCTGAATTAGATGAAATGATGATCAATAATATAGATTTAGGATCGAAAGAAAAACTAGCGAGATTTTCTTCTCTTTATAATTCTGGTCATAATGTAACAAGTGCTGGTTTGTTTGGAAGAGGTAAACAAATTTATCAAGCTGCTTCAGAGAGATTAAAATATTTTTATGATTCATTTACTGAGGATGGTAAATATGTTGCTAACTATATCGACGGTCAACAAAATATGTTTGAAAAATCACATGAAGGTAACCAAGCGAAAACGTTTATTTTCAAGGAAACGGGCTTAAGTGAAAAAATTACTCATGGAACAAGGATAATAATAGTTGATCCAAAACGAGAAATTATAGATTCAATAAGAAACGGCGAATTAATTAAACATATCAATGAAACTTGGTGGAGAATAATTTACAAATATTCAGCTAAAATTGATATTAAATTTATGAATAAAATAATCGGTACAGCTGAAGTTCCAGATTTTTATATAAAATATCTTGATGATAAAAGTAAACACAAAGAGTACGTAAATAATGATGTTGCGCCAGGGTATAGAATTAAAAGATTATCAATATTTTTAGTGGAAAAAGATGAGGAAATTCCGGAAGGATTAGAAAACATTGCTTATTATCGAAATGATATGAAAATCGGGAATGTCATGCACCATTACGAGTTTAGTACTTTAGATGAAAAATATAGAGATAGAATATGCGGTTTTATTGAGTTTGAAAAAGATTGGGAAAAAGAATTAGAAAATAATGAAAATCTCGAACATTATGGACCTAAAAGCAGAAGAGAAAAATCTTACCAATACATGAAAAAGTATTTATTGAATCAAATAGAGGAATTTGCTTACGCAACAGGATTAAAAAAGAAAGAAGAAAGAAAAGATGCCGATCGTAAGTTACAAGAAATGGTAGATGACTTAACTAACTTTTTATTAGATAATGATATAAAAATGGATTGGGATGGTTCAATAGGTAAAAAGAACGTTAAACCATTTCAAGTAGATTTAGAAAAATATTATCCTAATAGTGATAGATGTGTAGAATTTGGGGAAGAGATGAAATTCAACATAAATGTTACAACAAAATATAATTTTGTTGCTGACATAAGAATAATAATTATTGGGGCAGAAAAACAAGAAAGATTGTACAAATCATTTGAAAATATAGAAGTCAAAAATGAAAGAATATATAGTTCTGAAATTATTAGTATAGACTATAATGAATTTTATCCTAATGAGAGAAATGTTGTTAAAGTGGAAGTGACAGATAAGGAAAGAAACTTACTGGATAGTTCAACCTTTCCTGTGTTTGTTGGTGTAGACGATGAGATAACTAGCGAAGATTTTGAACTTAAAATAATTAATTTAGAATTTCCAAATCAAGATAATAGGATGGTAAGATATGGGGAAGCAATAAAAAACATTAAATTAAGAATAGTTAACAATATGAATCTTCAATTTAAAGCATCATTAGCAGTTTTTGTTCAAGATGTTAATGATAGGAACGCTACTATATTAGAGTTTTATCGTGATAATGATATTACATTAAGTGCTCATGATTACTTCGATGTTTCGATGGGTGATCTTAAATTTGATGAAAAATTTTTAAAGAGAAAAGGACTTATGCGTTTAAAGGTAAGGTTATCACATATGTCTGGGATTGAAGGATTAAAAAAGGGAGATTATCTAAAAGATATTGGAATTCAATTTTTGTATGAAAAAGATCAAGATGATAATAGAATTAATTTATTTAAAGCAGAGTATGAAGGAAACCATAATCATTATATAAAATCACGATTATTAAAGACCCCAGAAGGTGGTTACAACTTAATAATTAATATGAATTATATTGAATACAAATTTGTTGCGGACGAAGAAAAGAGTGTATATAGTCAAAGTTATTTTGCGCAAGAGATGATTAAAGCAATCATTAAAATTAAGTTAGAGATGGGAGATTATTCTATTTTTGAATTACCAAAAGAAATAATTGAAGTTATGAGTCCTTCAGAAATGATGCTAAAGGTTAATGAGATTACGGATAAATTAGTTGCAAAATATTTGGAGGTAAGAATTTAAATGGGAACTTTAAAATATAAAAAAAACAACACATATTCTGAAATTATAACATATGATGATTTTAAATATACTGAAGAACAACTAGAAAAAATGAAAGAAGAGTTTTTAAACCTAGAAAAAAAATTATCTGCTAAATATCCTGATTATGATTC
>JAQVMY010000046.1 GCA_028703405.1 Bacilli bacterium | reverse complement strand
TAGGGCTTAAAACCACTAATTTTAAAAATGTTCATGGTCTAGATGTCGCAAATCATTATTCTAGTGCTTATGATATGGCTATGATTGCGAAAGAATTAGTAAAGCATGAGGAAGTTTTAAAATATACATCAATATATGAAGATTATTTGAGGATTGATAGTCCTAGAAAAATTTGGCTAGTTAATACGAATAAACTGGTAAGATTCTATGATGGTGTAGATGGATTAAAAACAGGTTATACTAGCGAATCAGGTTACTGTTTAACTGCTACTGCAAAGAAAAGTAATAGTAGATTTATCGCAACTGTAATGGGTATAGGTGATAGTAAAACAAGAAATGCTGAAATAAGTGAAATGTTAAATTTTGCATTCGCCCAATATGAAACGGAGCAACTATTATCTAAAAACAGTATTATAGGTACTGTTGAGGTGGAAAAAGGAAAAAATAAATATGTTGATATTGTTCCCTTAGATAATGTTACTGTTTTAAATAAAAAAGGTGATCAAAAGAAAAATATAACATATGAAGTTGAAATTGAAAAAATTAAGGCTCCAATTAAAAAGGGAGATATAGTTGGAGAGTTATTAATAAAAGAAAATGATAATATAACAAGAAGAATAGGAATCACAGTAAAAGAAAATATAGAAAAGGCCAACTTTATTCAATTATATTTTAGATATTTAAAAGATATATTTATAGGTGATGTTAAAATTTAAACATGTTTCAACCTTCCTATAAAGGTTGACATGTTTTTAAATGTTACTTTATTTGAATTGATAATATATTTGGCAATAGTTAATATTAACTTATTTTTAGAAAATTCAATTAAAAAATGTGATAGAAGATATATATAATTTAGTAATTAAACTGATATATAAGTTAAAAATGTTAGTGTCAAATGTTTTTAGAATAGCAAAAAGAAAACTCTTATATTATAAAAGTAAGGAGAAGAAATAATAATTATTACTGATAAGTTAAATTGTAAAAGTGTTAATTATTATTTGTGATTTTATGTCTCACATTAATTGTAACATTACAATTTTTAATGACTATAAAAAGGTAAAACATATATATTTTTCTAACTAAATTTGATATAATATGTATAGGTGATATTATGTTAAAAAACAAGTTAAATATTGATAATTCAAGTGAACTTGCTAATATAGAAGAAAAAATAACAAAGAAAAAAGCTCTAGAATTATTTGATAAGAAAATACTTGAAACATTAGAAACTGGAACTTTTGAAACACTCAAATATATTCATAAATTTTTGTTTGATGAAATATATGATTTTGCTGGTAAAACAAGGAATGGAAATATAGCGAAAGGTAATTTTAGATTTACTCCAGTCATGTATTTAAACCCAGCTTTAGAAAATATTGATAAAATGTCTCAAAATACACTAGATGAAATAATTGAAAAATATGTTGAAATGAATATAGCTCATCCTTTTAGGGAAGGAAATGGTAGAAGCACTAGAATTTGGTTGGATTTAATCCTAAAAAAAGAATTAAAAAAAGTAGTAGATTGGAATAAAATTGATAAAGAAGACTATTTACTTGCTATGGAACGTAGTCCAATAAGAGATGTTGAAATAAAAACACTTATTAAAGAAGCTCTTACTGACCAAATAGAAGACCGTGGTGTTTACATGAAAGGAATAGATCACAGTTATTACTATGAAGGCTATAATTTGTATTTAACCGAAGATCTAGCCTAAAACAAAGTTACTTGAAATATTTATGTAAACTAGGAATATCATTCCTAGTTTGCATAGAAATTTCCAAATTAAGTTCTAAATCATCGCGAAAAATATCATTTTTAGCAAAAAATGAAAATGTCAAAAAATGTGATAGAAGATATATATAATTTAGTAATTAAACTGATATATAAGTTAAAAATGTTAGTGTCAAATGTTTTTAGAATAGCAAAAAAAACTCTTATATTATAAAAATAAAGCGAAGAATAAAAATAGTCTCAACCGTCAAATTTCAAATTTCAAAATTTTTCGACAAAATTCTGCATTTTCTGTTGACAATTAATTTGCATGTGATAAAATGTAATTGTATACTACGACAAGAATAAAGTGTATGTTAGCGTATACATTCGAAATGAACTAATATAAGTTGAAAAGTACGGCTAAGTTAAACTTATATCAATTCATTACGAAAATTGTCGAAAGAGAAGGAGAATAGAGGGAGAGAATTATTTATGCCAAAACAAAACAAAAGACGCACTAAACGCGTAAAAAACCTTATGGTAATCTGTACTTTAAGTGCAGTACTTCTATCAATTTCCACTTATGCGTGGTTTATTGGTATGAGAACCGTTAATGTTACAAGATTCGATGTTGAAATTGCTTCAACCGAAGGATTGTTACTATCTTTAGATGGTGAACTTTGGGATGAAACAGTAAATATCTCAGAAGATATTTTAGATCTTGTATCTTATGATGGCCACACTAATAGCTGGGGTGGCACTGGTCTTAAACCTATGTCGTCAGTAGGTGATATGGACTTAGATGCTTCAAGAATGAAAATTTTTGAAAAGGCAAGTTTAACACCAACAAAAGGTGGTTATAGATTGTTAGCAAGCCGTGTTAATAATCATGAAACTGGAAAAACCGAACAAGATGGTTATGTTGTATTTGACTTATTCGTTAAAAATCATACAGGTGATCAATATATCACTGAATTAGAGGAATTAGACGAAGAAGCAATTTTCTTAACAACTGATTCTTTAGTTAAAGTTGGTAGTGGTGGAGTAAGTAATACAGGGATTGAAAACTCTGTTAGGGTAGCATTTACACAAATTGGTCGTGTTGATGCAAAAACTACAGATGCATCAAAAATTACTGGAATCACTTGTTCTGATAATTATGATGATGACGAAAATCTTTATGAACTTGGAGATGTAACTGGTATTTGTAGAGAAGCGCAAATTTGGGAACCGAATGATAAGGAACATGTTGATGGAGCTATAAACTGGTATGAGAAATCTTGTAGGAAAAGAACTGGCGCAACAGTTGAAGATGGGTCATATGAAGATGATGATAGTGAAGATAGAGATTGTGGCACTGTTGTACAGGGAACATCATATCCAACATACGCGGTTGCTGATGTAATTGGGTCTGCAAATAATGTTGATATTTATGATGGTCCTACGTATAATGGATATACAGGTAGTTCTAGTTTATTGAAAGAGTATGAATATTTTACTGATACTCAAAAAATGAAAACAGGAACAGAAAGACCAAAATTCATGGATTTAGCACCTTCAAGTATTACTAAATTAAGAATTTATATCTATATAGAAGGACAAGATATTGATAACTACGATTTCGCGCAAATTGGTAAAAAAATATCTGTTAACTTTGGATTTACTAAGGAAAGATTTACACCAGAAGAAATAGGTAATCCTGATAATAACATAGATGTTACTAAGCCAGTTATCACATTAGATGAAATTGGTGAACCAGGTAGTGGAACTACAATGACACTTCAAATTGATGAAGAATTTGTAGACCCAGGTTCTAGTGTTACTGATAATGATGAAACAGTAGTAGTAGTTGTAGATACTTCAAAACTTGATAATACAAAAGCAGGTACTTATTTAGTTTACTATAGAGCTGAAGATTCTGCTGGAAATAAAACAGTTGCTGTTAGAAAAGTAATTGTTGAAGGAGAAGTAAATCCATAATTAATCAATAATTAAATTTAAGAGTAATCAAAAGATTGCTCTTTTTTTTGAAATTCGACATTTTTTTCAAATATTGTTGACAATCATTCTCTATGTGATAAAATATACATATATAGTACAGTAATGAATATCATCGTAATTTTGAATATTAGAAAGAAGTTAAGATAAGTAAGGACAAGGGTAAGAATGAAAAAAGAAATCAATGTTACTGCCAGTCGGCATAAACGAAGAAAAAGAAACATTAAAATTATTAAATTAACCTTGATTGTACTTATCTTATTATTAATTGTTTTATATGTTGTTATGGGATTTGTTTATAACAGCGGTAACTTTAGTATAACACTTGATCGAAATTCATATTTCGAAAAAAACATTATTATTTATGATGATCCTGATTATAAAGTGTTTCGTTCTGAAATGTTTGCCCAAACAGTTGAATCACTTGATAATATTTCTTATAAATGGCTTCCTGATGATATTCAGAATTATCAAGGTTCACATAATGGCGAAAATTATATTGCTTATTCCTTTTTTGTTGAAAATAACGGAGTAGCAGCATCTGATTATTGGTCAGAATTAATTATTGTCGATTCTATTAAGAAAGTAGATGAAGCTATAAGAGTTCGTGTTTATCGTGATGGTGAATATGTTACTTATGCAAAAATGTCGGGTCATGGTACCCCTGAACCTGATACGATACCGTTTACGGATGATAAATTGATTGCTCTTAGTCAGATTCGGGATTTTAAGCCTGGTGACATACATAAATATACAGTAGTTATATGGATTGAGGGTAGTGATCCCGAATGTACTGATAATATTCTTGGGGGAGAAATTAAGATTCAAATGAACTTTAATTCAGAGTTTATTGAAAAATAAGAATAAAAAGGGAGAGGAATAAAAATGAAGAAAATAAATAAAAAACGCATAAAACGTATTAGAAATCTTATAGTTTCAAGCGTATTTATGGCAATGTTTTTTTCGATTACGACTTATGCGTGGTTTATCGGAATGAGAACTGTTAATATATCTACTTTTGATGTTCAAATAGCATCAACAGAAAGTTTATTACTATCATTAAATGGCACTGGGTGGGATACAACAGTAACTATTGCTGAAGATATTTTAGATCAAGTATCATATAGCGGACACACTAATAGTTGGGGTGGAGCAGGGTTGATACCTTTATCAACTGCTGGTGCAATAAATAGCGAAGCTTCTAGATTAACCATGTTTGAAAAGGGGAGTTTAACGCCAACAAGTGGAGGATACCGACTTCTAGCTAGTCCTATAGACAACACTGGTCCAAATGAGGCTGATGGCTATGTTGTCTTTGATTTATTTGTTAAAAATATGACTGGTGGACAATATATTTATGAACTAAATAAGCTTGACGAGGAAGCTGTGTTTCTTGATATTGACTCATTTGTTGATGTCGCGTCAGGTGGAGTAGCAGGAACGGGTATTGAAAATTCTGTTAGGGTAGCATTTGCTGAGATAGGTCGTGTTCACGCTCAAACAGCCTCTGTTGACGATATAACAGGAATTACCTGTGCAAGTAATTCAGTAGTAACTGGAATTTGTAGAGATGCTAAAATCTGGGAACCAAATGATTCAAAGCATGAAGATAGTGTAATTACTTGGTTTGGTAAAACTTGTAAAAAAAGAAATGGAGCCGACGTTTACAATTCAGATTCTTTTGGTGAACCTTGTACTCCACTTGTTGCTGATAAATATTATCCTACCTATGTTGTTAAGGAACCAATTAAATCAAGTGACCATGTAGATGTATATGATGCTCCTGAATATAACACTTATACTGGAACTACTAAACTAATAAACGTTAAGACTTTTACCGATGAACACAAAGACCTTGCTGGAAATGAAAGAAAAGAGTTTATAACTTTAGCAGCCAACAGCGTTACTAAATTAAGAGTATATATATATATTGAAGGTCAAGATGTAGATAATTATGATTTTGCTTCAATAGGAAGAAAGATATCTGTTAAATTTGGATTCACTAAAGAGAGATATACCGAGGAAGATGTTGATTATGAAGGCCCGGACTTAGATAAAGATGCACCACAAATTGGATTGATTGGAGACGACCCAATGACTATTGCTCTAGGAACTCCATATTTTGAACCAGGTGCTAGAGCAAAAGATAATATGGATGCAGATATTACTGAAAAAATTATAATTACTGGTGATGTAAATACCGAAGAAACAGGAACATACACAGTAACTTATGAGGTTACTGATAGAGCGGGTAATACTACGACTGTAACTCGTACAGTAATAGTTGAATAACAATACTGAATTTTATAAATAATACTGACTAATGGTTATATTAGTAAATACTTAATATGGAATAACAAAGAGTAGCCAAGGTTGGTTACTCTTTATTCTTACTTTGTTTTATACATCATATGTTTATTTTGTATAATATAAAAAGGGGTGTTCCTTATGAAGGAAGATAATGCTGTAAACTTTGATTTATCACAATTGGATCTAGAGGAATTAATAAAACTTTATGGTGATATAACAGAATTTGTTGAATTTTTAAATATCTCCGAAATTGAGCAAGTTGAAGAGGAGGAAGAACATGAATAACTTTTTAACTTTTATTGAAGAGGATGTTTCTACCAAAAAAAAATTAATTTCAACAATGCCCACTAGAACTAAAACTAATATTAAAAAGGTCAATCAAAAAATTGATTCTATTATGAATAGTTATAGTGATTATAAAGTTCATGTTAAAAAGTATATACTTACTAAAAGTAAATCTTTTGAAATTAATGTTTCTAAAAAAGATGTTGAAGAAGTAACTAAAGAGGTTGCTAAACTAGAGCATGTTAGATTTTTATTAAATCCAACAAATAGTTACTTTGAAAAAATGGGGTTTGATAATTTATTATTTGATATAAGAAATTATTCTGATTTTAATTTTATTAAACTTAATGAAACAATTAACAATTTTCTTGATAAATTTGAATTAGCTGGAATTAAATTAACTATTAAGGATTTTGATTGTACTTACTATGTCCGTGAATACATGACAGCCTTTTTAGATGTTAGAAATCTAAATACTGGAAATAATGATTTGTTATCAGCAATCTTTGAAAAGATATATTGGGAAAATCCTGAAATTGTTGAACATATTGAAATCAATTTTCGAAAAATAATTAAAAAGAATAAGAAAAAGTTCGATAATTATATTACTACCCTTCAAAAAGAAGTAATGTGGAAAACAAATATTACTACTTATCAAGAATGTTTAGATAAATTGAAATTAGCTTATAATGATTTAGAGCAAATTAATAGGGAAAATATTAATGATATTATTAATATGGCAAAATCAGGAGAAATAGAAATTAAGAACTATTTTAAAGATAGTAAAATTCGTAAGTTAAATTATGAAACAATAATGATTGAAACGCAAGATTTAGAAAATACCGAATTGAATAAAAAAATTCATAATAGATTAGAAAAATTAAAGATAAGTATAGAAGAGTATCAAAACTTATTAAAGTTTATTCCTTTATTGAGTGATTTTAAAAATGATTATAGTAAAGAAATAAATGAGTTACATAAAAATCAAAATAAAAGTGGGACAGGTAGTAATTTAAAAATTATTGGTGCTAAAATAAGCGATAAAGAATCTAAATTAGAAAAATTAAATAATAAGATATTTACTGGTGATAGTGGTTTCTTCGAATTAAAAAATAATTCATCAATTAAACAACAAAAAGTTGATTCTATTATTTTAGCAAAAGAAATATATAATCTCTATTCAGAGTATGATCAAGAAATGTTTAATGAAAAGATTTTAGAAACCGTTAATAACTTTGTAACAATACCAGAATTATTACATCTATATTATAGTTATGATTTTTTTAAGAAAACGGCAATTCAAAAAGTTTTCAAATTAACTTCTTATAACGATATTATAAAACTTAGCGAATCCTTTGATTTGTTTGCAATGAATTCAAACAATATGATTATTAATGGAGTTTCCGTGTTTGAAAACAATACTATATCTAAAATAATTGTTAATAAATATCGAATGGATAATATTAATGTAAGTGAGGAAAACTTAGAGCCTGATAATCTTAATAATTTATTAAGCAAAATAAATTTCTTAATAAGGTCTAATGAAATCGAGAAAAGCGAAACAACTGCCGAAAAAATTTGGTTTATGGCGGAAGTTAATAGAATTTTAGAATTAGAAAAAAAATAATTTATTTCGACAAAATGTGTGAAATTATATTGACAATTATTTTGCTTGTGATACAATGTAAATGTATACTAGACAACGATATCATATGTGTCATATGTATATGACTTGAAATAAGATAATTTGGTAATAAAAATGGCTATTTAAAACCAAGTAATTTTATTTCGAAAATTGTCGAATTAAAGGAGAATAGAGGGAGAGAATTATTTATGCCAAGACAAAACAAAAGACGCACTAAACGCGTTAAAAATCTCATTGTAGTTAGTACATTGAGTGCTGTGCTGTTGTCTATATCGACTTACGCATGGTTTATCGGTATGAGATCTGTTAATGTTTCAGCTTTTGAAGTTGAAATTGCTGCTGCAGATAGCCTACTACTATCTTTAGATGGGGTTGACTTTCAAGAAAGTGTTACTATAAACAAAGATAATTATAATGACCTTGACAATGTTTATGAAGGTAACACTAATAATTGGACTAGTTTAATTCCAATTTCAACGATTGGAGAAATAGATCCAACTACTTCAAGATTGAAACTATATGAAAAATCAAGTATGACTCCAACTGCTGGTGGTTATAGAATAATGACTAGTCAAATGGATAATTTTACTGATCCTGACGAAGAAGTAAAAGGATATATTGCTTTTGATTTATTTGTTAAAAACATAACAGGAGCTGAGTACTATCCAGAATTTTCATTAGCTAACGAAGAGGCAATTTATTTAACTGTTAATTCTGAAGTACAAGTTGGAAACACAGGAGTTGCTGATACTGGAATTGAAAATTCAGTTAGAGTAGCATTTGCACAAATTGGTCGTGTACCT
>JAQVMY010000045.1 GCA_028703405.1 Bacilli bacterium | reverse complement strand
ATTTTCTTGGCACCTACCAGTAGTGTATTAAAAAATAAATACACTAGGGAAGTACAATAAGTTATAGATATCAATTATAAGTTTATTATATCATATTTTTAATTTGTAAACATATTTTTTATACTTACAATTTCCTTGTTAAGATCATCTATTGAAATATTTAAAGCAAAATAATATGGCATTACCTGACTTTGATAATGTATTCCTTGATTTAATAATACTTTTTTTGTCATAAGTTTATCTCGCGATAAATTATTTGGAATGCCATTTATTATAGGGCTTCGACCGTATGGAAATATATATAATATTTTTTCAAACAATGAGTTTTTAGAATCAAAATCATTTATATTTTGTTCTGTACCATTTTCTACTAACAATTTTCTTAGTTGCTTTTCAACCCAAACTCTTAAAGAGGCGAGACATATAACTTTATTATATGAATTTTCTAAAAAAGATATATTTTGAAGAGGAGTATAATTATCAATTTTTTCAGCGAGATTTTCGTTACTAATTCCAAATTCCGGATCTATATATGTGCCATTATAGTGAAACAATTTATGAATATTATCAGTCCTTGGAGAGTTTTCCTTTTTTATAAGAGCTTTAAGTATATTGTTTACATCATATCTTCTTAAATTATCTAATGTAATTATATTATCTGGGTAATTAGAAGGTATCTCTTGTAACTCTTTTATGTTATTAATTTTTTCAATATAATAAAACTTGAAAAAATTGTTATGTTGAGAATTTAGTGTATTTAACATTTCTATTGAATGTGTAAAAGCTATTATAGTTTTTGAATGACTAGCTTTTACAATTTCATAAGCTATTTTATAATGATTTATTATATCTAAACTAGAAATTGGGTCATCTAAAATTAAATATTGTTTATTACTTCCAATAAATTCATAAATTTTAAATAAAAATTTTAATAAATTTATTTCTCCAGTACTGTATTCATTGATTTTTCTTTCCATTGTGATTTCAATTTTTTTATTGTTTGGATCAAAAACAATTCTATCATTTGATATATCAAATCTATCATGAAGATCTTGATTTATTGTTTCTTTTACATTTTCAAGATTTCTATAACCATTTTCTCTTTCTTGTTCCAATTCTTGTTTTTCTTGTTCTAATCTATCATAATCAATAAGTTGGTTTTTAAGATGTCTTAAAATTTCAAGATTTCCATTACATAAAATATAATCAGCTAATTTATCATCACACAATTCGTTACAAAGGGACTTTAGTTGTGATAACTGTGGTATATCTATAATTATATTATCTTTTGCAAAACTATTAATAACATTATTTTCGGCAATCGTTAATTCTTCGTTCTTATTCCTTATATATTCTTTTACATTTTCTTTTGGTTGATCACAAATAGGACAAATATTTGACTCATCTTCTGACAAATATTCTATTACATCTTTGTAAGCTCTTTTCAATAATATGTTCTTATAGTTTGAAAGTTCTTCCTCTATATTGTTTATAATTTCTATTAGGCTTTTGTTTTTTATAAAGATTTTTAAAGGAATCGTTCCCAACATTTGATTGAAATTTTGCAGTTCAATTTCTGTTAAATTTATAGAAATATGATTATTAGTTTGAGCTGTTACAATTTTTTCACCAAAAAGTTGAGCATCAGTTTTAGTAGAGATTTCAAAATTGTCTTTAAGAGCCTTTCTAAAATTTAATTCGTCTAAGATTATTTTTTGCGAATAGTTTTTTTCCTCTATGCTATTAATAAGTGGACTGACTATTAACTTTTTATCTTTTTCATTAAATCCATCTAATTCTTGATGATAATCTAAAAACATATAATTATTTATATTGCCATTCTCTTTTAAATATTTATATATTGAAGTTTTGCAGGTTCCATTATATCCAAAAATAATTTTAGAATGACCATCTTCTAGAATTTCAAAATTGTCACTAATCATATTCTTCAAATATGTATATTTTATATCATTAATATCACTTTTCCTAAACATTTTATTCCTCCTTTATGGAACAATGAGATTAAACAAAACATTTATTGTTCCACTAAATTATTTACAAATTATATGCTCATTATAGAGAATAACCGCTGTAATCTATAATATCTAATCCTAAATATTCTAAAAGAGAGTCAATCAAACAAAAAGTCCAAATTACATCATCTTCTGATATTATATCTTTTAAATATAATTTGTCTCCATTTTTTAGTTTAGGTACTATAAATTTCACAGTATGTCTTTTTTCCCATCCAAACGGACCTTTTATATAAATATCATATTTTAAAAACTTGTCATGATTAATATCAAAATAGTTTTTAATTGATGAAAATTTTCTGTTCCACGTTAATAATTCATTAGTGACGAAAACATCATTCCAAGTATCAAAATTTGGAAAATGTGAGTTTAAGTTGCGTATCATTTCAAATGTCTCAAATCTTAATTCTGGATTATCTCCATTGACGGTAGATTTAGAAATAAGTTCTATAAATTTCGCCTTAATTTCCTTATCTTTAAACAATTCATTTATTAATGAAGTTACTCTCTTGATAATTTCAAATTTTTCGTTGCTTGAAAGTTGATCAAGATAATTACAATGATATTTTTGCATTATTTCTCTTATTTTTTTCGCAAATTCATTGGTAATAAACTTTTTTGTCTCTTTTTTATCCATAAGACCTCCTATTGCAATCAAGTTATTATAATAAAAAGGGCAATATAAACAAACCAAAGTCTATACTAGCCCTTTTATTACTTCCTGTAAACATTATATCATATCTTTAAAATATAGTTAATTTGTTTTTTGGTAATTTTAGATATTAAATAAAAATTTAAAGTATCTTATTTCAATAATTTGTAATTAAAACTTCAACAGTCTTTGTATTATTTTTTTCTTGCTTATGATAGTTAGAATTATTATAATTACAATCTATATAGTGTATGTTATAGTTATGTTCTTCAATCCATTTTTGAAGAAGATTGTGCTTAGAACCTTTATGCTCAATCACATTAGATAATGCAAATTTTATTCCTTTTGCATCTAACATTGTTAAAAAATTTAATAAATCCATCTCGTCGTTTTTAGTCCATCCACCATTTTCATTGTAACTAGCTGTCCCAAGAAAGTAGGGTGGATCACAATAAACTAGTGTGTTGTCAGTTGTTTCTATTGCAAACTCTCTGAAATCAGAATTTATAAATTCAATATTTTTAGTCTTTAATTTATTTATAAAACTTTTTAAATTCTTTCTTAATGAATTATTAAAATCTCTTTTCCCAACTGGCATGTTAAACTCTCCACACGAATTAAAACGAATCTGATTATTAAATCCATATATAACTAATAAAAGAAACAAAAAATCTTTTTCTATGGAATCATTTTTAATGTTATTATAATCACTTCTTAATTTCATATATTTATTTTTATTGTAAGAACCTAATCCTTTATCACTAGTACAATTATAAAAATTGTATCCATTTAACAAAGAATTGCTTAAATCATATTTTTTTATTAAACCTTCTAATTTATTTATTATATACACATCATCATATCTCTTAAATAGTTCCATAACTCTTATTATTTCTTTTTGCTTGTCAACACACACAATTCTTTTTGCCTCTATATTAGCGGCAACATTAGCGCCTCCCGAAAACATGTCGATAAATAAATCTAATTGTTTAGGAAAAATAGGAATTATTTGATCTAAAATTTTATATTTACCTCCAGTATAATTCAATGGTGATTTTACTTTTTCATTTTTTGCAACTACCTTTTTAGTTTTTAATTTTGAAGAATTACCAACTTTACATACGAATAATCTTTCTTTATGATCATCTATATGTGTTTTTCCAGTATTAAATTGATTAAAATCCATTTCATAGATTTTAACTTTTCCTCTTTCACTTAAAATTGATAATATGTCTTCATCACTAATCTTGGCTTGTGATCTACTAGCACCTTTATTACCCATATTATTGTAAGATACTATAATGTATTTTGCACTAATATTTTCTATTAAATCTTTAAATGCTAGTGGGGCAGAAACAGAACAATATTTACTTTTAGTACCAGTTCTTTCCATTTTTTTTGCAACACCAAAAACTTCGCTTTTTTCCCACATAGCAACATTCTCTAACAAGTGATATGCATCAGAATATTGTCTTGAATTATAAGGAGGATCTATGTACACTATATCAGCTTTAATATTTTTGACCAACTCATTCGCATCTTCATTAAATATTTTATTATTTTTATTAGTTTTATTAGTTTTTACATTCAACATTTCTAATTCAAGTTTTCTATCTAAAACACCATTTTTTCTATATGCATCGTAATGTCCAACTGTATTAGCAATCTTATCCATCGCATATAGTAATGATGTTATTAGAATAGCTCTCTCGCGATTATTAAGTTGATTATTCATATAATTATTTTCAATATCTTCTCTAATAAATCCAATTTTTTTGCAATTTTCTCTACTAAAATAGGTGTCAGAAAAATTAATTGAAAAATAATTATCATCAAGGTTAGATAATGTATTATATTTTTCTATATATCTCTTTATTTTTTTCTTATCAATAGGATCGCTTCCAAACCACGATAAATAAGATAAATAATTAGATTTTAACAAGTCATTAACATACACTTTAGTTTTCTCATCGTTGAAATAATCGCCAACAATACCAGTCCCTCCAAACAAATCTAAAAAAGAAGAGTATTCTATTTTTTCTTTTTCTATAACTTCTTTTATAAAATCAAGCATTCTAAATTTGCTTCCTATGTATCTTCTATTATTAATTGAAATCATTTTCATAACCACCTCTCTCATTTCCATTTTAGGCATCACTAGTATATTTAGATTATATCAAAAAAAAGATAGCATAACAACTATCTTTTATATGTTTTGTAAAATTTCTTTTTCAAACCATTCAGGATCTGGAATTTGAGATTTGTAAGCCTTGTCAAATAAATTATATAATTCGTTATAACTTCTACGTTCAGAAATAATTTTCTTCAATATATCAGTATCAATAGGTATTATTTTCAAACCATTGATATATTCACCATTTGATTTAGGATAATATCTACTTTTCATATTTCTAAAATCTAATATCAATCTTTCTTCAAGATTTGGAGCAATAAATAAAGCATAATCATTTTTATTGTTAGTTTTTGAAATATTTTCGCCAAGATGTCTTGATACTGGTTCCATTTCCATATTCCTTTGTCCTGTTGATTCAGATAATGTTGCTTCTATTAATAAATTATGTTTAGGATAAGTATTTTCTTTATATTCATATACAATGTCAGCCATTCCACCGCCTGCATGAGTTTTTGGAAGTAAATCAGCATCTAAACTTAAATTCATGAATTTCAAAATATTCCCTCCTTTATTACTAATCCTATACCACGCTATTCCAAGTATATATTCGAAAATAGTTGGGACATCTGCATTATCTGTTACATACTCAAACACTTCAGAATCTTGTCTATTTTTAATTAAATCTAATATTCTTATCAAATCATCATCCCTAAATTTTTCATCTATTAGATTATTAAACTGTTTAATTTTTTCATCTTCTAAATATGTATTGATACTATTAACTGTTAAATTTGTATTTAAGTCTTTGTTTATTTCATTAACAACTTTTTCAATATTTGTTGTATATTTATTTGAAATTTTATTAATAGGCACTAATGAATGGAATAAGTTATAATATTCATCATCTTCTAGTAATTCTTCATTTAATAAATCATCTATAATATCTTTAAAATAATACTTAGGCAACAGATCAAGTTCAATTTTTTCATCTTCAAATTTTATTATATCCGTTAATGAAAAATATCTTTTATTTAAATCAAAATATTCTTTTAAATTTACTTTCCATTTTATAATATGTTCTCTTTCAAAAAATACTCTTTTGAAGTCAATTATGTTTTTTACTTCAGAAATTTCTAATTGCTTAAATTTTTTATCAAACTCTTCATCAAAAGTTTTTGGTTTATATCCCATAAATAAATATTCATTCCAATGTGATTTTGCATTTCCAGAAATATTTTTACAATAATCATATAATTTGTTATAAGATTCAATTCTATCATCAAAAGAGTTGTGTCTTAAATGAAAAACTAAATTAACTAACTCATTATAGACCGGTAGATAAGTATGCTCATAATTTGCACTTTTTCTATTCATACCAATCATTTCAAAAGTTTTTTCGTTGACTGGATAATCTTTTCTAAATTCTTCTAGTGCAGATAAATAATTATCCATATCATATATTCTAGTTGTAATAATAGTATCTAAATCTACTCCCATTCTATTAGTTCTAATAGTATCCACCATTTTTTTAACATCGTATTTGTTTTTGCACAATGGTAACAAGTAAGTGAATTCATCATATGTTAAATAGTCTAATTTTTCAAGCATATATAATAGCGATATGAACGGTTTGATTTTTAGGCCATTTGTATTAATTTGTAATTTTAAAAATTGCAATAAATATTGATAACTATCTTCATCTATATAAAATATGTTGTCTTTAGATCTTTCATTACCTAGCAAACTTTCTATTTTATTTCCTACTTCAGTTAATTTTCTATCTTTTGTTAATAAACCGATATCAACCAATCCTGAAGTCTTTTCTCTCGCATCTTTATCTGGTCTATTAGCATCTCCAATTAAAAACTGATTTTCCTTCATAAAATAATAGTACTTGGATTGCACTTCATTATTATTTTTCCAACTAACATCAGGATTTTCTTCCCAAAATTTTTTTAATAATTGCAACTGTCGTTCAATTTTATAATTTAATTGACTAACTCTAAAACTAGTAGTACCAATACACCAACTATATGATTTAAATGCCATATTGCACCTCCAAAGATTCCTATGAAACTATTATATCATAATTTACAAAGCTTAATATACAGTTGATCAACTGAAATAATATTTTAAAAATCAAATTTTGTACACTTTTTTTGATAAATCTTAATATTTTTTATATATGAGCATAAGATGTTGTCGGCACTACATATAGTAACCCCTTATAAACAAAGGATTTTATATGCCGACAATCTGATTTCGCACTTGCGAAATTTGTACAATTATTTGGACATAAATAATTTTAAACAACTAAATTCCCATTATATACAAAGCTTTTTTATGTACAGATTTTTTATAAAAATTATACAATTCAGTAAATAATCATTATTTTTTTGTACAAATAATTTTTACTATTTTTTTCACAAAATAGGTAAGTCAAACAACAAAAGTTGTTTGAAATCTAAAATTATTGTAACTAAATAAAGTCAAGAGTAAAATGCACTTCGCTCTTGACTTTAAATACATTTAGTTCAACTTTTGAGGTATTGTAATTAATCCTAATTTTTTATTTGAAATATTACAAAGACGATTTTCTTCTTTTATAGGTATCATCTTTATTGCTCGTTGACCATCTTTAATATCTTCTGGTTTTATATTAAATAATTGCCCTCTTTCGGTATTAACAACTTCAAACTCAATATAATTAACATCATATAGTTCTCTTAATTTATTTACATATTTAGTTATTTCATCATGTGTTTTAGGATTACTACAATATATTAAATATTTTCCGTTTTCTAATTGTATATTACATATCTCATCAAACACACCTTTTTGAATACATTGATTATATTCATTGATAAATGTACTTCTAAAATTAATCTTTTTAATAATTAAATCTTTGCCTTCGCCCTCATATTCAATAGTATCAATATATCTCATAAACATATTTTGTTTTTCTAATTTTGATAATTGATTATATTCATGAAGGGGCGATATGCCTAGAATATCGTTGTTTTTAATCCATTCAAATCTTCTAATATCACGGCAAATCATAATACTTTCATAACTAAAATCAATTTTATCATTCAGTTCTTCTTGCTTTAATTTATTTTCTAAATTTTTAATATTAGAATCTATTGTTTTTGATTCATTATTAAATTCACTTAAATCAATTACTTCATTTAAATAAGCTTGTTTAAGTCTTTCTTTTTTAGTTTTTAATACTTGTATTTCTTTTTCTATTTTCGATATCGGATTACTAAGTTTATTAGTAAGAACTGCTCCAAACTGATTTTTAATTAAAGAATCAAATTCAGTTAATTGCATAATTAAAGGAGTCAATTTAGATTCTAAGTAATCTTCTCTAACATAATCACCACAATCACAACATTTATAATAAACATATCTATATTTTTTCTTTCCCCCAGGAGCTTTACCAGCCATGATTCTTCCACATTTTGGACATTTTACTTTTTGTAAGAATAAATATATAACATCTCTAGTATAGTTACGACTATTCTTACTTTTTTGATTTTGACATTCATACCATAATTCTTTTGTTATAATCGGTTCAACAACATCTTCATATAAAACTGGTTTTCCAGTTGTTTTACCATCTAAATAGTCACCACGATAAATAACATTATCAATTATTTTGATAATAATACAATCACGCCACTTTTTATTTAAAGCATTTTCTTTATTTAAGTAATTTGCAATTTTTTGATAAGAATAACCAGTACTATATAATTCAAATATCTTTTTGATTATATCTTTTGTCAATTCATCTATTACAAGTTTTTTGTTTTCTCTTTTGTACCCAATAGGAGTTACTCCAGGAATATGACCATTCTTAATAGCTCCTATCATACCAAATTTAGTTCTCTCACTTGTTCTTTCAATTTCTAGTTGTGATAAAACTGTAAGCATTCTAACAAAAAATTTACCATTAGCAGTATCAGTGTTAATATCATC
>JAQVMY010000044.1 GCA_028703405.1 Bacilli bacterium | reverse complement strand
AAAAAATACACAACCTAAGATATATATAATATCGGGTAAAGCAAGAAATGGTAAAGATACAGTTGCAAATATAATTAAAACCATTTCTGAAGAAAATAAATTAAAACATCTTAATTTACAATATAGTGCCTATCTTAAGCAATATGCTCAAAAGATAAGTGATTGGGATGGTAACGATGAGACTAAACCAAGGGATCTACTTCAGTATTTAGGTACTGATCTGATTAGAAAAGAAATAGATTTTTTATTCTTTGTTAATAGAATGTGCGAGGATATCCAAGTATACTCTAATTTTTTTGATGTAATTACTATTAGTGATACAAGATATAAAGTAGAAATAGATATACCAAAAGAAAAATTTGATAATGTGACTTCCATTTCAGTTATCCGTCCAACTCTTGAGAATACTTTAACTGATTCTCAAAAACAACATTTATCGGAAATAGATTTAGATGATTATGATAATCACGATTATGTTATTATTAATGATAGTGATTTAGAAGAATTAGAAAATAAAGTTAGAAAAATTATTGAAAAGGATTTGAAAAAACCAATGATAAGTCATAATGAAATGCGTCAAATGTGGTTTGATTTTTGGACGAGTAAAGAGCACGATATTATATTAAGCGCTCCACTAGTACCAATTAATGATCCTACATTACTGTGGATAAATGCTGGAATTACACCATTAAAAAAATATTTTGATGGTACCCTAGTACCTAATAATCGTAGAATGGCAAGTAGTCAAAAATGTATTAGGACTAATGATATTGAAAATGTTGGTAAAACTGCACGCCATGCGACTTTTTTTGAAATGCTTGGTAATTTTTCAATTGGTGATTATTTTAAAAAAGAAGCAGTTAATTGGTCTTGGGAGTTTTTAACAAGTAATCAATGGCTAGGTTTTGACCCTGAAAAATTATATGTAACTATTTATCCAACTGATGAAGAAGCTCATGATGCTTGGATAGAAGTTGGTGTTCCAGAAGAACGTATTATTAGATTAGAAGGAAACTTTTGGGAAATCGGACCAGGTCCAAGTGGTCCATGCAGTGAAATATTTTATGATAGGGGCGACTATTACGATCCTAATAATTTAGGTGTTAAATTATTAAGAGATGATATAGATAACGAAAGATATATTGAAATTTGGAATAATGTCTTTAGTATGTATAATGCTGAAGAAGGTGTTGATCGTGAGGATTATAAAGAACTTCCAAGTAAAAATATTGATACTGGTATGGGGTTAGAACGAATATTAACTATATTACAAAATGTTAACAGTATTTATGACACTGATTTGTTTCTTCCAATAATTTACCATGTTGTTGAAATAAGTGGTTGTGACTATAAGGGTGAAATGTCATTTAAAGTAATTGCCGATCATATGCGAACTATTACTTTTGCACTGTCAGATGGTGCCAGCTTTGGTAATAGTGGTCGTGATTATGTTCTTAGAAGACTTTTAAGGCGTTCTGTTCGTCATGGCAAAAAACTTGGAATTGAAGAACCTTTTATGTATAAGTTAGTTCCAACAGTTGTTAAAATAATGGAACAACATTATCCATATTTAAAAGAACATGAAGAAAAAGTTATGGATAAAATTAAATGCGAGGAACAATTATTTCATCAAACATTAATAGATGGTGAAAAGAAATTAAATGAATTAATAAAATCAAGCCCTAATCAAATAATTAGTGGTGAAGATGCTTTTAAATTATATGATACTTATGGATTTCCATTTGAATTAACATTAGAAACAGTTGAGGAAAAGGGGTATAAATTGTCAAAAGAAGAATTTGATGCTAGTATGAAACATCAGCAAGATCTTGCAAGATCAGCAAGAACTGATGTTAGTAGTATGAATGTTCAAAATGAAGCTTTAATTAATTTTAAAGATGAAAGTAACTTTATTGGTTATGAAACAATTTCCGCAACTACTAAAGTTATTGGTTTATTTGATGGTGAAAAGATGGTTGATAAATTAATTGGTGAAGGTTATGTAGTAATGGATGAAACTCCTTTTTATGCTGAATCAGGTGGACAAGTATCCGACCAGGGAACTTTAAAAATTAATAATCAAACATTTGATGTATTAGAATTATTTAAAGGACCAAACAATCAACATTTCCATTATATAAAAACTGAAGAAGAAATTAAAATCGGAGATGAAGTTTTAGCTAATGTTAATGAAAAAATTCGTAACAATACACGCAAAAATCATAGTGCGGCTCATTTACTTCAAAAATCTTTACGTGAAGTATTAGGTAAAGAAGTAATGCAAGCAGGATCTCGTGTTGATGATAAAACCCTACGTTTTGATTTTACTTACGATAATAAAATAAGTGATGAAGAAGTTATTAAAATTGAAAATTTAGTAAATGAAAAAATTCAAATAAATACTCCAACTACAACTGAAATTATGAGTTTAGATGAAGCTATAAAAAAGGGCGCAGTTGCACTTTTTGAAGAAAAATATGGTGACAAGGTTCGATTATTAACTATTGCAGACTCTATCGAGTTGTGTGGGGGAACTCATGTTGCTAATGTTTCAGATATTGAAAAATTTGCAATTATTAGTATTGAGAGTAAAGGAAACAACATTTACCGAATTGAGGCAACAACTGGTAACAATATTGAAGAAGAATTATTTAAAGCAATTAAACCCTACAATGATAGTATGATTAAATTGTTACAAAAATCTAAAAAAATAATTGAAGAAGCATTATCCGAAGAGATTGAATTAAAGTTTAATGTTAATATTAATCACGATAAACCAGTTAGTTATAATGATGTTATTTTTAATCAAAATGAATTAGAAGAAGTTCTTCAAAAAGTTCAAACATTAGAAAAAGAATATAATGAAGCTAAAAAGAAAAAAGCACTTATTGATTTGAGTTTATTTGAAAATAATCTTGAAGAAATTAATGGTGTTAATACCATTATAATGACTACAGATAAATATGAATTAAGTATTCTTAAAGAAATTATTAATGTTTTATCTAATAAATTTGAAAATAGTTTAATCTTTATTGCAAATATTAATGAGAATAATGTTAACTATCTTGCTAAAACAACAGATAGTTTAAAGGATACCTTTAATTGTGGTGAACTAGTAAAAGACGCTGCTACTAAATCAAATGGTAGTGGTGGTGGAAGTAGAGTTTATGCTCAAGGTGGAGGTACTTCGATTGATAATATAAATAATATTATGGAAGATATAAAGGTAGTTGTAAAAAATATTAAAAAATGATAAAATATTGTTATATTCATAAGGAGTGATATTGTGACAAAAACCAAAATATATGAGAATGATACATTTAAAGATGCTTTGATTGAGGACACACTTCGTGAAGTTATTGAAATTCTTGATGAAAGAGGCTATAACCCTATCAATCAAATTGTTGGATATTTGATGAGTGGTGACCCGGGTTACATTTCTAGTCATAAAGAAGCTAGAAATAAAATTAGTAAATTTGATAGAACTGAAATCCTGGAATGCTTAATTAGAAATTATAAATAATATGCGTATTTTAGGACTTGATTTAGGAACTAAGACTTTAGGTCTAGCAATATCAGATTTAACTAAAACCATTGCCAATCCACTTATGACATTAAGATTTGAAGAGTTAGATTATGATTCGTTATTACCAAGATTACAAGAATTGGTGATTAATGAACAAATTGAAAAATTGGTTTTGGGGCTCCCTAAAAATATGAATAATACCATAGGTAGTCGTGCAGAGGAAACAATATTATTTAAAGAAAAATTAGAAAATTATTTAAATATAGAAGTTGTTTTGCAAGATGAAAGAAAATCTACAATTGAAGCTACTAATTATATGTTAGAAGCTAATATGTCTCGTAAAAAGAGAAAAGAAAAAATTGATGGTCTAGCAGCATCGATTATATTGCAAACTTACCTAGATAGAACGAAAGGATGATATTATGGAAAATGAAAAAATGACCTTTAAAATAATGGATGATGAGGGTAAAGAATTAGAATGCGAAGCTTTATTCACATTTGAATCTGATGAAACTGGAAAAAGCTACATTGTTTATACCGATAATACATTAGATGAAGAAGGAAACACTAAAGTTTATGCAGCAATTTATACACCAGAAAAAAATGAAGGTATTCTGCAACCAATTGAAAGTGAAAAAGAATGGAAAATAATTGAAACCATTTTTAATGAAATCCAAGAAGAAGCGAAATTGAAAAGTGAGGAAAATGAGCAATAGGCTCATTTTTACTAGATGGATAAAAATAAATTAAAGATTTTTGGTGTAGGGTTTTTCGCGTTAGGAATTATAATTATTTTAGGTATATATTCTTTTTATTTAGGACCAGTAAGTAAAGATAGTGGTTTGAAGGAAATTGAAGTTACTAGTGGTTCATCTTATTTGACTATTGCTTCATTGTTAAAAGAAAATAATTTAATTAAGTCACCACTTTTTTATAAAATATATGTTAAACTAAATAATCCTAAACCTGTTGAAGCTTGTACTTATTATTTAAGTGAAGCTATGGGGGTAGAAGAGATTGTTGATACTTTAAGTGAGAGTTGTAACATTAATCCTGATGTTGTTAATATCACCTTTAAAGAGGGTTGGAACATGCGTAGAACTGCCAACATTATTGCTGATAAAACAAATAATACAGTCGATTCGGTCTATGAGTTACTAAAAGATAAAAACTATTTAGATGAGTTAATAGAAAAATATTGGTTTTTGACTTCTGAAATTAAAAACAATAAAATTTATTACTCATTAGAAGGTTATTTATTTCCAAATACTTATCAATTTTTAAATAAAGATGTTACTGTTAAAGAAATATTTGAAGTTATGTTAGATGAAACGGATAAGCAATTAAAACCATTTAAAGAAGCAATTGCCAAAACTGACTTTACGATACATGAGTTTTTAACATTTGCTTCTATTGTTGAATTAGAAGGTGCGTCTAGTGATGATAGGGCTAGTGTTGCAGGTGTTTTTTATAATCGTTTAGAAGATGGTTGGACACTAGGTAGTGATGTTACAGGGTACTATGGTGCGAAAATGGACGACTGGACTGATGGATTAGAAATTCATTTAAATGATTGTAATGACTATAATACGCGTGGAACTTGTGTTCCTAAACTTCCTATTAGCCCTATAGCTAATCCTGGAATAGAATCCATTACAGCAGTTATTAAACCTACAAAACATGATTATTATTATTTTGTTGCCGATTGTGATGGAAAAACATATTTAAATTATACTGAAAGAGAACATTTAAATACAATCAGTAAATTAAAATCAGAGGATAATTGGTGTGATGTTTAGTGCTCAATAGATTAAAAGAATATGCTATTAATAATAATATACCAATTATGGAAGAAGAAGGAATTGTCTTTTTAACTACTTTTATTAAAGATAATCAAGTTAAAAATATATTAGAAATTGGAAGTGCAATTGGTTACTCTGCAATTAATATGGCATTAGTTGATAAAGATATTATAATTACTACTGTCGAGAGAGATACTGATAGGTATTTACAAGCTGTTAAAAACATTAAGAAATTTAATTTAAAAGACCGAATCAAAATAATTGAAGCAGATGCTTTAGATATAGTATTAGAAGATAAATATGATTTAATTTTTATTGATGCTGCTAAGAGTCAATACATTAAATTTTTTGAAAAATTTAAAAATAACTTAAATGATAATGGATTTATTGTAACTGATAATTTAAAATTTCATGGGTTAACTAATAATGTTGATATTATTAAAAGTAGAAATTTAAGAGCACTAGTTAGAAAAATAAATAATTATGTTGTTTTTTTGAAAAACAATCAAGAATTTATAACAGAATTTATTGATATTGGTGATGGTATTAGTATAAGTCAAAGGAATAAGTAGGAATACTACTTTTTTCTAATTTAAGGCAGATTGGAGGTAATAAGATGTCTAAAATAATGGTTATTCCTAAAGATAGGAATATGATTGAACCTTTACTAGATATTAGTGATGCGTTTTTAATTGGAGTAGAAGGATTAAGTATTAACTTGCCAGTTTACTTTAAAATAGAAGAAATAATTGAAATAGTTGAATATTTAAATAACAAAAATAAGGAAGTTTTTATATCGTTAAATAAAAACATTAAAAATAGTGATTTGCCAATATTTGAAGAAATTATGATTAAGTTAAATAATTTAAATATAAAAGGTGTATTTTATTATGATGTAGCAGTTATTAATTTATGGAAAAAGAATACATTAAATTATGATTTAGTATGGGCTCAAGAACACTTTGTAACTAATTATGATACTTGTAATTATTATAAAAACTTAGGTGTTAATTATGGATTATTATCAAGTGAAATAACTTTGGAAGAAATAATTGAAATAATTAAAAATACTGATATGAAGTTGATTATGCCTGCATTTGGATACCTACCAATGTTTGCATCTTTTCGACATTTAGTTAACAATTATTTGGATTTTTTTGATAAAGAGAAAAAAATAAATAATTATTATATGGAAAAAGAGGGAAAAAAATATCCAGTAATAGATGAGTATAATGGCACGATTGTTTACTCTGGTAATATAATAAATGGATTATCAGAAATAGTAAAATTAAAAGAAGTTGGACTTGATTATATATTATTAAGTAGTGTACAAATAGAAGAGGCTAAATTTTTAAAAGTAGTAGCAATGTTTAATGAAGTGAATATTGATAATAAAGATATACTTGATAGTCAAATATATGAAATGTTTGATAATATTGATAAAGGGTTTTTATATAAAGAAACGGTTTATAAGGTGAAGAAAAGTGAATAAAATAATAAAAAAACCAGAATTATTAGCGCCAGCAGGAGATATGGAAAGATTAAAAATAGCCTTATTATATGGGGCAGATGCTGTATATATTGGAGGTTCAATGTTTGGACTTAGAGCCAATGCAACTAACTTTAGTATGGAAGAAATAAGAGAAGCTACAACTTTTGCCCATAAATTAGGCAAAAAGGTTTATGTAACCGTTAACATTATCTTACATAATTTAGAAGTAGAACAACTATTTTCATACTTAAAAGATTTAGAAAATGCTAAAGTTGATGCTATTATTGTAAGTGATCCTGCGGTAATTGATGTAGCTATTAAAAAAACTAATTTAGAAGTTCATTTATCAACCCAACAATCAACTTTAAATCATGAAGCAGCAGCTTTTTGGAAAGAAAGAGGATTAACAAGATTAGTTATGGCTCGTGAAACAACAAAGGCTGATTTAATTGAAATTAAGAATAAAGTTGATATTGAATTAGAAACATTTATTCATGGTGCGATGTGTGCTGCAATGAGTGGTAGATGTGTTTTATCAAATTTTTTAACTGATCGTGACGCGAATCGTGGAGGTTGTAGTCAAATATGCCGATGGGAATTCGATTTGAAAGATAGTGATAATAAAAGAATAGAAGCTGAAAAAGATTTTACTTTTTGTACAAAAGATTTAATAATGCTAAAACATATTCCGGAACTGATTGATATTGGAGTATCTTCTTTTAAAATCGAAGGAAGAATGCGTTCTATATATTACATTGCAACTGTTGTTAGCATTTATCGAAAAGTAATTGATGAATATTGTAATAATCCGAAAAATTATAAGTATAATAAAGAGTATGAAAAAATATTAAGTAGATGTGCCAATAGGGAATCAATTGATCAATTTTTTGATACAAGTTGTAATAAAGAATATCAGTATTATATAGGTCGCGAAGAAAAATCAAATCAAGATTTTTTAGGTGTTATAAAAGATTATGATAAATTTACTAAACTGGCAACAATCGAACAAAGAAATTATTTTTCAAAAGGAGACATAGTTGAAATTTTTGGACCAAACATTGAAACTATTACATTGACCCTTAATGAGATATACGATGAAGATAATAATTTAATTGAAGTAGTTAGACATCCATTACAAAAGGTAATGTTTAAAATTGATAAACCAGTATCAAAAAACTGCCTAATTAGAAAAAAATAATGTGAATATATTTAATATAAATGAGTAAAATAGGTTAACCCTTTGCTAGTAAAAATATAATTTGACAAACAATGCAAAGTGTAGTATCATGTGTTAAGTTTAATTTAAATGAGGTGATTAGAAATGATGAATACAAAAGAAATTTATTTAACAGAAGCTGGTTATGATGAATTAAAAAAAGAATTAGAATATCTTAAAATAGAAAAAAGACCAGAGATTATAGATGCTTTAAAAGAAGCCCGTTCTTTAGGTGATTTAAGTGAAAATGCGGAGTATGATGCTGCTAGAACAGAACAGGGAATGCTAGAAGCAAAAATCAAAGAATTAGAGGTAACTCTTGAACATGCTATTGTTGTTAAAAATGTAAAAAAGGATAAAGTAGCTATCGGTAACAATGTTAAATTGGAATACTTAGAAGATGGCGATATAGATGTTTATTCAATTGTTGGAAACAAGGAAGCAGATCCTTTTAGCAATAAAATATCAAATGAATCACCCATTGCGCAAGCTATTAATGGTTTGTCTGTTGGTGAAGTAGCTACTGTTAACAGTCAAAATGGAAAATATAACGTTAAAGTTATTGAAATATTTTAGAAAGTAATTTATACTTTCTTTTTTTCTAAATTAAATTAAGACAAAATCATAAGTTAAACACATTTATCTGATTTTTTTTCTGATATTGTGTTGACAATAGTGCATAAAATGATATAATTTATTTATGGGTGGTTATATGGTAAAAGTAGTAATTGTAGAAGATATATTATAAAAAAATAGGTGTTTTTTCTCTATTTTTCTAATGAAGGAGTGATTTTTTGAAAATTAATTATAATTTGACTTTAATTATGTATATTAGATCATTAAAAAGTCAGAAACTTATTAAAAC
>JAQVMY010000043.1 GCA_028703405.1 Bacilli bacterium | reverse complement strand
TATTAGAATCCATGACTTTCGACATTCCTGTGCCTCTTTACTTATCAATAGTGGTGCTTCTGTTACTATGGTTGCTAAGTATCTTGGACATACTAAGATTGATGTTACTCTTAATACTTATACACACATGTTTCAAAGTGCATTGGATGGAGTTCTTGATATCATTAATAATCTTGATACTGAATCAGAGTGATCTCTGGTTCTTTTTTTCATAAAAAAAGTAGGATATCTCTATCCTACAAATTGTAATTTTTTACTCTAAACTATCTATATATGGTATCAAATAATTATTTATTAACTCTGTTCTAATTTTAGGATTATAAACTAATGAACAAGCACAACATATTACAATATCCTTTTCAGGTATTACTGCTACAAGCGAACCACCAACACCATTAGCACACCACGAATCATATTCTCCTGTATTATATTCTTTTCTAATAATTTGCATTGTTTGATTCTTTGGATATATCCACCATAAATATCCATAGTTTTTTTCTCTTTCCTTAACCATTTCGTTTATATATTCTTCTGATACAATTCTTTTACCATTATATAAACCTTTGTTTAATACTAATAAACCAATTCTAGCCCACTCATCTGTTGTAATTGATAAGCCCCAACCTGTTGTATAGTTTCCACTAGGGTCTTTTACCCAACCTCTTATATCTCTTGTTTTATAAAAGAGGTCTTGAGATTCTCTATCATGTACATCTGCATCTAAAACAGTTTTTATTTCTAATGGTTCAAATAAATATTTTGTTGCAAATTCTTTTAAATTCATTCCACTTGCTTTATGAATTATATTTGATAATAATTGAATACCAATAGTTGAATAATGAAACTTCTCTCCAATTTGCTCTTTACCACCAACCTGTGTTAAAACAAACTCTCCCCAATCACTACTTGTAAATGCTTTTGTATATGGCTCATATTTATACTTATATGGCACTCTCATAGTTAAAAAATCTTCTATTGTTACATCTTTTAATTGTTCTTGATTTCTTTTTAATTGGTATTCTGGAAAGAAATCTAAAATTTTTTGATTAACACTTTTAATAAATCCTTTATCTATTGCTATACCTATAAGTATTGAAACAACACTTTTTGCTATTGAAAAAGTATGAATAGACTCATCTTTTGTTGCATTATTAAAATATTCTTCATATACTTTTTTATTATCTTTGTAAGCAACTATTCCAAGTGTATTACTATATTCTTCATAAATTATTTGTCTTATTTTATCTTTCATTTAATCCTCTCCATAAATTACTATTTATCTTTCTCTTACAGTTATAATTATACCACGAAAAAAAGGATTTTCATCCTTTCATTTACTTCGCAATATTCCTTAAATAACGAATCTTATCGATAAATTGTAATTTAATCATTAATATAAACTAAATTATCTGCATCAAATAATACTTTCTTACCCATAGGTACATTTATTACTTTTAAAACATTGTAAATGTCAGGATAAGGAGAAATAATTCCAATACACATCATTCCAAACATAATATTACAAAGTATACTATCATTAAACAAAACAAATAGCACTAAAGGAATAATTCCTAAAATTAATGGCAACAAACACATTATAATAAATCTAATTTTAGACATAGGATATGGCCCTAATGCAACGAAGGATATTGGTTTCACAAAGCCAATAGTAACTATTGCTTTTTTAGGATATACAATCGCATGTAATAATTCATGAATAAACAATAATAATCCACCTATTAAAACACCAATCAAAATAAATATTGGATTTATTATTAAAGAGAATTTAAATATTTTAACAAACAATATAATATTGCACATAGCAACTAATAAAATAGCAATTGGTATTGCCTTAACTTGTATGTTTTCTTTGTCATTACTAATCTTTATTTTTTCACATTTTAAATCATTACTTTGATATTTCTTTATTTCATGTTCTTCAATTATACCAGCAAAATTTATTCTAGCCATCCTTATCCTCTCACTTTCAAATTACTATTTGTCGATCTCTTACACTTCAAATTATACTACAAATAATGTATTTAATACCCTCTGAATATTATCTAAAAATTATCTAATTTGTATCTAATTCGTATCTAATACAATACAGTTGTAAGTAATAAAAACTCACAAACCCTTATAAACACTGGCTTAAACAAAAAATGAGACGCCTTTCGGCATCTCTTCAGGGGGTTTGGCGAACACTCTCAACTTTAGTTCGTAAGAATGTTCTACGTGAACTTACATTCACGCTATTATAATTATAAATTGTTCTTGGGGTTTTGTCAATCCCAATTCTTTTGTTTAGATGTTACTAAACTATTTATCAAAGTTATCTAAGAAATCGTCTATTGTTAGGATTCTTTCATCAATACTATCTAAATCAATGATTTCTAGTTCTTCATCTTCTTCTATTATTTCTTGATCATTTTGAACTTTTCCCTCTTCTAGTTCAGTTACAATAAATGTTTCATAAACTTTTTTCTTTGTAACTACAGTTCCAGTTGAATAACAATCAACAATTGGTAATTCAGTTACTTTTATTTCTAATAATTCATCATTAGTTTTAAGTGTTAATCCTTTTTTACCAGTTATAATATGTGTTCCAACAATATAATATGGATTAGTTTTAACATCTCTAACAATAAGATTACCTTTTCTAGCCCTTGTTAAATATTTAATATCAGTTAATTTAACTCTTTTAGCTGTTCCTTTATCAGTGACTACTACTAAATAGTCTTCATTAGTAAATGTATGTCCATTTACTACTTCATCATTTTTTAAATCAATTGATTTTACACCTGCTGCTTTTATTCCAATAACAGATACTTCTTCTGTTTTATATCTTAATCCATAACCATTTTTAGTTGAAATAAATATATCTTCTCCATTATTAGTACATATATTTACTACTTCATCGCCTTTTTTCAGTTTCATACAACTTATTGGTTTTGAATATCTTTGAACTTTAAATTCACTTAAATTAGTTCTTTTAATCATTCCATTTTTAGAAAATATAGTAACTACTTGATTATCATCAAAATTAGTTACTGGAATACTTCCAATTATATTTTCACCAGCTGTTGTTGTAATAATATTACTAATATGTTTACCCAGTTCTCCCCATTTTAAATCAGGGATATCTGCTACTGGTAAATATAAATAATTACCTAAGTTAGTAAATAATAATACGGTATCTAAGGTATTTAAATTATATAAACCAATAACATAATCATTATCTTTCATCATAGTTGTTTCTTTCTCACTTGCTTTATAACTTCTAGGTGATACTCGTTTAACATATCCATCGTTAGTAACTACAACAATACAATCTTCTTTTGGTATCATTTGAGTTGGATCAATTTTAATTTCTGTTATTTCATCTTTTATTTCTGTTTTACGAGGAATTGCATATTCCTTTTTAATTTTTCTTAGTTCTTCTTTCATAACAAATTTTAATTTTTCTTCATCATTTAAAATTTCTTCTAATCCTTTTATAATTAATTGTAAATTTTTATTTTCTTCTATTAATTCTGTTACATCAGTATTAGTTAATTTATAAAGTTGTAACATAACAATAGCATCTGCTTGTAATTCACTAAATCCGAATTGTTTAACTAAATTATCTTTAGCATCTGCTTTATTTTTACTTGCTCTAATAGTTTTAATAACTTCGTCTAGTATTGATAAAGCTTTAATTAAGCCTTCAACAATATGAACTCTAGCTTTTGCATGCTTTAAATCAAATTCTGTTCTTTTAGTAATAACTTCTTTTTGATGATTAATATATGCATCAAGAATTGCCAGTATTCCTAAAGTCATTGGTCTTCTATTAACAATAGCTACAACATTAAAATTATATGATACTTGTAAATCAGTGTTTTTTAATAAGTAATTTATAATTAAGTTAGTATCTGCATCTTTTTTTAAATCTATGGCTATAGTTAAACCATCACGATCTGATTCATCTCTAACATCTACGATTCCATCTATTTTTTTATCAATTCTTATTTCATCCATTTTCTTTACAAGTAAAGATTTATTAACGTCATATGGAATTTCAGTTATTATTATTTGTTCTTTACCTTTTGTTTTAATAAATTCATATTTTGATTTTAAAATAATTCTGCCTCTACCTGTTGTATAAGCATCAACTATTCCATCTTTTCCTTCTACAATCCCACCTGTTGGGAAATCTGGTCCTTTTACAATATCTATAATAGTATCTAAATAACAATTAGGACTATCAATTCTTTTGATAGTTGCATCTATTACTTCTCCTAAGTTGTGAGGAGGAATATTAGTTGCATATCCTGCACTAATACCTGTTGCACCATTAACAAGTAGATTAGGATATTTAGCTGGTAAAACAGTTGGCTCAACTGTTGTATCATCATAGTTTGGTGCCCAAATAACTGTTTCTTTATCTATATCTTTTAATAATTCATTACTTATTTTAGAAAGTCTTGCTTCAGTGTAACGCATAGCCGCAGCTGAGTCACCATCCATAGAACCGTTATTACCTTGCATATCAACATAAGTTGAATTTTGTTTCCACCACTGACTCATTCTAACCATAGCATCATATATACTAGAGTCACCATGAGGGTGATATGATCCCATAATTGCCCCAACTGATTTGGCGCTTTTACGATAAGGTTTATCAAAGGTATTTCTATCTTTATACATTGAATAAAGAATTCTTCTTTGAACTGGTTTTAACCCGTCTCTAACATCTGGTATGGCTCTGTTTTGAATAATAGTTTTGGCATATCTTCCAAACCTATCACCCATTATTTCTTCTAGCGAATAATCATATATTTTATTTAATACTTCTTTCATGATTCACCTACTAATTCTCTAAAATGTAGTCATCTTCTAAAGAAAACTCTACATTTTCCTCTATCCAGTCTTTACGAGGTTCGACTTTATCTCCCATTAAAACACTTACCCTTTTTTCAGCTAAAGATACATCTGTAATATTTACTTTAATTAAACTTCTAGTTTCTGGGTTCATTGTTGTTTCCCATAACTGATCAGCATTCATTTCTCCAAGTCCTTTATATCTTTGTGTTTCTAGTTTTACCTTACTGCTTTCTATAATTTCTTTTCTTTGCTCTTCTGTCCATACATAATGCGAGATTTTACCACTTGATAATTTGTATAATGGTGGCATCGCAATATAAAGTTTTCCAGCTTCTATTAATGGCTTCATATAACGATAGAAAAATGTTAATAGAAGTGTTTGAATATGTGCCCCATCATCATCCGCATCGGTCATGATAATTACTTTATCATAATTAGTGTCTTTAACATCGAAATCACTTCCAACACCTGCTCCAACTGTATGAACAATAGTATTTAATTCTTCATTCTTTAAAACATCTTCTAGCTTAGATTTTTCAGTATTTAAAACTTTACCACGAAGTGGCAGAATAGCTTGAAACTTACGATCTCTTCCACTTTTAGCAGATCCACCTGCTGAATCCCCTTCTACTAAAAATATTTCATTTTTAGCAGGGTTTCTACTTTGAGCAGGAGTTAATTTCCCACTTAGCGCTCTTTCCTTTTTGTTTTTATCTTTACCACCACGGGCTTCTTCTCTAGCCTTTCTGGCAGCTTCTCTAACATTTTTACTCTTAACCATTTTTTCTAAAATATTAGTAGCTATTTCTTTATTCTCTTCTAAAAAGAATTGTAATTTTTCACTAACAACATTTTCAACTATAGTTCTTGCTTCAGGAGTACCAAGTTTACCTTTTGTCTGTCCTTCAAATTGTAATAAATTTTCTGGAATTTGCAAACTTAAAATAGCCGTAATACCTTCTCTAGTATCGTTTCCTTCGAAGTTTTTATCCTTACCTTTTAAATGGTTGTTGCTACGAGCATAATCATTAAAAACACGAGTTAAACTTGTTTTAAATCCAACTTCATGTGTTCCACCATCATTTGTTTTAACGTTATTTACAAATGATATAATGTTTTCCGCATATGTATCTGTATATTGAAATGCTAATTCAACATTTATTTTATCTTTTTCACCTGAAAAACTCACTACATCGTGAATTGCTTTTTTATCTTCATTAATATATTCAACAAATGATTTTAACCCGTCATCATAATGAAAAACTTCATGTTTATCATCTTCTACATCATTTACTTCAACTGTTAAATCTTTAAGTAAAAAAGCTCCTTCTTGCATTCTTTCACAAATGGTTGTAAAAGAAAAATTAAAGTTTCCAAATATTTCTTTATCTGGCATAAAAGTAACTTTTGTTCCTGTTTTATTAGTCGAACTTAATTTTTTTAGAGGTATGGCTGTCTTACCACCATTTTCAAAACGAATATAATGTTCATAACCATCTCTTTTAATAGTTACTTCCATCCATTCACTTAAAGCGTTAACAACACTGGCACCAACTCCATGAAGCCCACCAGATACTTTATATCCACTAGATTCAAATTTACCACCAGCATGAAGCAAAGTATAAATTACTTCTGGAGTAGATAATCCATTCTTATGCATTCCAACTGGAACTCCACGACCTTCATCTTCTACTGTAACACTACGATCTTCATTAATTGTTATTTTTAATTTTTTACCGAAACCATTGATAACTTCATCAATACTATTATCAACAATTTCCCAAACTAAGTGATGCAGTCCTCTTTTATCAGTTGAACCAATGTACATAGCTGGTCTTTTTCTTACTGCATCTAGTCCTTCTAATATCTTTATTGAACTCTCATCATATTTTGTCATACAATCACCTGTAACTAATTATAACATAGGTTTTGCTTAGTTGACAAACATTAAGTTTAAGAAACCGCTGATTATTCGGTATAATACCAACTAAAACTTATTTTAACATAAAAACTGCTAGGCATATGGCCCAACAGTTTTGAATTTAAATATTTTCTTCTCTTATAGAATCTAAAATATTTTCATGTTTTATTTTTTTAGTAGAATATGCCATAGTTATTGTAACTATTGCAAATACTCCAAACATTGCAATTATAATTGCTTTCCAAGGAATCATTACAGATGAAAAATTAACAATATCACCAGTTGATCTGTGGATCCAATACACTACTCCAAGTGATGCTGGAATAGCATAGAAAAGCGATTTTAATCCAATTATAATTGTTTCAAATCTTAACATTTTATTAAATCCTTTAGGGGTAAGTCCAATACTTCTAAGTACTGCAAATTCTTTTCTTCTAAGTTCAATGCTAGTATTAATGGTATTAAACACACTAGTCACCCCTATTAGTGTTACTAATGAAATAAATCCGTATAATAATAATTTAACAACAATCATTAAGTTTCGCTCAGTCCTTGTTCGTTCAACAATATTAGTGATATTCATAAATTCAATGTCTGGATGACTTTCGAATTCCTCTAATAATTTAGTCATTTCATCAGGACTCTCAGTTTTAATTCTTATTTCTTTTTCTTTCCCATGATAATCATCTTCACCTTTGGTTAATTCTGTTTTTAATGAATTATACAAATGTTCTGGCATAATAATTGTTGGGGTTTCATTAGCTACAGATAAATTTAATCCAAATGGTACAGTATCAATACCTACTATATTAGTTAATTTAGTCAAGCAATCAAATGATTCAGAGTCACTTTCAAAATCATAATTACGCCAACACAGATCAATTTCTAAAGACTTAATATCTTTAAATAATTTTCCTTTGTTTTTTAACTTAGTGTTTTTAAAATAAGTAGTAATTTCAAACTGATTTATTAAGATTGGTTGATCTTCTTTCAAATTAAAAGTTTTCTTATATTTTAAATAACTCTCATCATCTACTTTATAAACAACAATATTCCTATAATCAGTATCCTCATCATAATAAATAATATCATTTTTTTCATATAAATCAAGTATTTTTTGATAATCTTTATGATAGTTCTTATACGGTATTTTTGGGGTAATCATGTGTAATCCTTCAAGTCCCAATATTTCTGTTAAACCTTCTTGTTTTTTTACCTGATTAAATATTTCTTCGTATATCATGTCTTTTCCAGTATAAATTGTTGTACTAACATCATAATCAATTAAATTAAGAAAATCAGATGTTCCAACTTCTCCATATTGAACAAATGACGAGAAAGAAATAAACATAACAATACTGACAAATAATGAAATAATAGTGATTCGATATTTTTTCTTATTCCGTTTAATATTTTTATATGCTACTTCTCCTTCAATTCCAAATAATATATTAATAAATTTAGGAGATTTGATTTTCTTGTTTTTTATTTTAATATCATCATTTAATCTAATAGCTTCTATCGGGCTTATTTTACTAGCACTTCTAGATGGTATAAAAGCAGATATTACAATTACTATTATCATAAAGATAAGAGGTACGATTATGAATAATGGATAAAAAGATAATAATAATTTATTAACAAAAATATTCGGTAATAAATAATTGATAATTTCTAGTACTACACCAATACCAATAAACCCTGATATTAATCCAAGCGGTAGACCTATTAGTCCAATTATAAAGGCTTCATAAAAAACAGTTTTTTGAAGTTGTTTTTTAGTCGCACCAATACTTGAAAAAAGTCCAAATTGTTTCTTTCTCTCCATTACTGATATTGCAAATGAATTATAAATAACGGCTATACAACCGATTGAAATAATACTTAACATAATTATAATAAGCATTAAAATTCCAGAATTAAAATTATCATACTTATTTTCACCATATAAAGAAAGTAATATATCGTTATATTGAATGTCGGGATTTATTCTGTATTCATCTGAAGAAGGCATTTCTAGTTCTAGTCCTAGTTTTCTTGCTAATTTATCTGTTTTATCATAAACATTTCTTACTTTATCAAAAGTAATGTAGATATTTATTAAGTCATCTTTATCTAAGGTTTCCTCCAAAGTAAAGACTGAATATCCAGCAGCATCATAATTTTCACTATAATGTCTTGAGGCTACACCAACAACTTTATATGTGATAGTTTTATTAGGAATAAATTTTTCACCTTCACTTATCTCATCTTTAGGTATGTAAGCCCCATTTCCAACAA
>JAQVMY010000042.1 GCA_028703405.1 Bacilli bacterium | reverse complement strand
AAAAAATAAAAACTTATTTTCAGTTTTTATTTTCTTTATTAAGTTTACCAATTAGGTTTTCTATTTTATTTCCATATTCTATTGACTCATCATAAACAAATGATATTTTAGGTACATGTCTCATATCTACTCTGTCAGTTAGTTTAGTTCTTATGAATCCTTTGGCATTGTTTAATGATTTCATTGTTTCTTCTCTTTTTTCATCATCTAAAACAGTGACATAAACTTTTGCAAAACTCAAATCATTAGTTAATTTAACATCTGTTACAGTAACAAACTTAATGTTTTTGTCTTTTACTTCAGTAGCTAATATGTAGCTAATTTCTTGGATTAAAATATTTGCTAATCTATTTATTTTTAAACTCATTTTTTCACCTATTTCTTAACTTCAACCATTTCAAATGCTTCAACAATATCTCCTACTTTTAAATCGTTATAATCTTCAATTGTAATTCCACACTCATAACCTTTTTTAACTTCTTTAACAGTATCCTTTTCCCTTTGAATGCTTTGGATTTTACCTGAGTATATAACAATTCCATCACGGATAATTCTTGTTAATGCTGTTGATTTCATACTTCCATCAATAACATATGAACCAGCAATTGTACCTACTTTAGAAAATTTAAATAATTGTCTTACTTCAGCACTTCCAATAATTTTTTCTTCATATACAGGGTCAAGCATTCCTTTCATTGCTGCTTCCATATCTTCTACTGCTTTATAAATAATATCATATAATCTGATTTCAACATTATTTTCTTTCGCGTGATTTCTCATTTCATTATTTGGTCTTACGTTAAACCCAATGATTATAGCCTTAGCTGCTTTTGCAAGTAAAACATCACTTTCTGTAATAGCTCCGACACTACTCCTTACAACTTTAACGCGAACTCCTTCAATTTCAATTCGTTCTAAAGTAAATTTAACTGCTTCAGCACTACCATTTAAATCTGCTTTAACAATAACGTTAATATCTTTAACACCTTCTTGGATTTTAGAAAAAATATCTTCTAAAGTTATTGCTTCTTTTACATCGTTAGTAGGGTTTTGTTGCTTATTTTTTCTTTCATCAGCAATACATTTTGCTTCTTTTTCAGTTTCAAATGCCATAAATTTATCACCAGCAACTGGAACTTCAGTTATACCAGTTATAAATACTGGTTGTGATGGTCCTGCTTCAGTTATTTCTTTACCATCTTCATTTTTCATGGTTCTTACTCTCCCGAAACAATTACCTATAACTACTGGATCTCCTATTCTTAATGTTCCATTTTGAACTATAAGGGTTACGACTGATCCAACATGTTTATCTAAGCGAGACTCGATAACAGTTCCACTAGCATAACGATTAGGATTTGCTTTATAATCTTGCATTTCTGCAATTAATATTACGCTTTCTAATAATTCATTAATTCCCTCACCGGTAAGTGCAGATACTTGACTGTATAACGTATCTCCTCCCCAAGTATCAGGCATTAATCCGTATTCTGCTAATTCTGTAATTACTTTTTCTGGATTAGCACTTGGTTTATCCATTTTATTAACTGCTACAACGATTGGTACATTAGCAGCTTTAGCATGATCTATTGCTTCTTTTGTTTGAGGCATTATACCATCATCAGCAGCTACTATTATAATAACTATATCAGTTACACTTGCACCTCTAGCACGCATTCCTGTAAATGCCTCATGTCCAGGTGTATCAATAAAAGTAATTAGATGATTTTGACATTTTGTTTGATAAGCACCTATAGTTTGAGTAATACCTCCAGCTTCACAAGCTGCTGTATCGGCTTTTCTTATTGTATCTAATAATGTTGTTTTGCCATGGTCAACATGCCCCATAATTGTAACAATAGGTGATCTTGATACTAAGTCCTTTGGATCATCAATAATCTCATATTCTTCAAAATTACAAATATCAGTTGTTTCTTCTCTTTTTAATTCTTTATTATAATCAAGAACTAAAACTTCAGCACTTTCAAAACTAACACTATTATTTACAGTTGCCATTATTCCTAATGAAAGTAATTTTTTAATTATTTCAGAAGCACTAACTCCTATTGCCTCTGCTAATTCCTTAACAGTCATATTTTCACTGTATAAAACAATAGCATCATTAGTAACTGCTACATTTGATGTTAATTTTTCCTTGCTTTTATACATTTTCTTTTTTTGTTTGGCTAATTCAGTTTTAGAATTATTTATAACTAGTTTCTTTTTGTTGTTAACTTTGCGCCCACCTTCTTCGTCATCAACCTTTATCTTGGTGGTATCTACCAGTTCCACAAGTTCTTCCTCATCAACATCGATATCAATAATATTATCTAATTCAATTATTGCATCTTCTGTTAACATATCCTCGCCACTGGTAACATCTATGCCTAGACCTTTACAATAATCTAATATTTCCTCTTCTGTTTTATTCATTTCTCTTGCATATTCTTGCAAATTCATCATTTGTGTCACCTCTTTCTTATTTAACCATTTCTTTTAACTCCTCAAAAATCTTATCAGAAACTATAACTTCTAAATGCTTATTTAATATTTTATTCCGATAAGCCTTTTCTATAACTTCTATATCTTTTTTTAGATATGCACCACGTCCATTTTGTTTACCATTTGAGTCAATAACTACTTCGTTATCAGGTGTTCTAACAATTCTAATAAGTTCGATTTTAGGTAATTGTTCCTTAGTAATAACGCATCGACGCATAGGTATTTTTCTTGCTTTCATATTATCAGTCCTATTCTATAATATTAATTCCTTCTTCTGCAGCTTGTTCATATGTTTTTATATCAATTCTATAATGTGTTAAACGGGCTGCTAGGCGTACATTTGCGCCTTTTTTACCAATAGCTAATGGTAAGTTTTCATCATTGACCACAACCATAGCATTTTTGTTGGTTTCATCGGTAATAAAAACACGAACATCTTTAGCTGGACTCAAAGCATTAGCAATAAATTTAACTGGGTCTTTTTCATATAAAATAACGTCTATTTTTTCACCACTTAATTCTTCAATGATGCGATTAATACGGCTTCCCTTTTCACCAATACATGAACCAATAGCATCAACTTTTGAATTTTCTGAATAAACAGCTACTTTTGTTCTATTACCCGCTTCACGAGCAACACTGTAAACTAGAATAATTCCTTCTTCTATTTCTGGAATTTCTAATTCGAATAAGCGTTTTACAAATCCATAATGATTACGAGATAGCAAAATAACTGTTCCTTTAGAATTTGTTTCAACTTTAGTTACATAAACTTTAATATTTGAACCCATTTTGATTTCTTCACCAGGTATTGTTTCAGTTTTTGGTAATATACCTTGAATTTTACCAAAATCAATATAATAGTTACGAACATCTTCCATGGCTACAATTCCACTAATCATCTCATCTTGTTTATCACCATATTCTTCATTAATAATGTTTCGCTCAGCTTCTCTAATTTTTTGAATTACTACTTGTTTTGCTGTTGCGGCTGCTACTCTTCCAAAATCCTTTGGTGTTACTTCTTCTTCTATTGTTTCACCAAGCTCGATTTTAGGAACTATAACTCTAGCTTGTTCAAGTGTTAAATGAATTCTCTCATCAAAAGGTAATTTCATTTTTTCAATTATATCTTCACCATCAAATGTTTCATCAACTACAATTTCAACTTCACTTTCAGGGTCTACAACAGTTTTATATGAAAAAACTTTTATTTCACCTGTTTCTTTATCAATTTCAACTCTAACATTTGATAAAGATTTATAATTTTTCTTATATGCTGAAGTAAGCGCAAGTTCAAGGGCTTCGTAAACAATTTCCTCTTTGATACCTTTTTCTTTTGTTAATAATTCAACAGCACTTTTAAAACCTTTAGTATCCATATTATTCCCTTCCTCTCTCTTTTGAAGATACATCTAAAATGTAACTCTCTTTAATTGGATCGTTTTCATCTAAAATAGGACTTATTAAGTTGTTAACGAAAACACAATCATCAATATCAATAACACCTTCTTTATCGATAACAATTCTTAAAAAATAATTGTTATCTTCCATTTCATATTTTACTTCATCTAATTGATAATTATTTTTTTTTATAACTTCTTCAATTAAATTTTTTATTTTTTCTTCTATTTCCATAAATTCCTCCATTTATAGTAAAGAGTGGGTCACCCCACTCTTCCTTTCATATAAGATTATACCATATTATTGGTTTTTATTAAACATATTATTAATTATATATATTAATTCCTTATTTTTTGATATAATTATAGTGGAGATGATATGATGAAAGAATTTTTTTACAGCAAAAGAAATAAAATAAGTTTAATAGGAATAGGAGTTTTCGCAATATATTCATTTATTACTTTGTTTAGAGGCTTACCACTTCAGTGGTTAGATATGACGGAAATAAGCGAAACTGGAGCTCTTATTTACTCATTATTAGTATCAATTATAATAGTTGGTATTATTTCCTATATTTATGCTGATAAATTAAGAAATAATTTTGATGATTTAAAAAAGAATCATAAGCATTATTTTGAAAAACACTTAAAATATTGGTTGTTTGCACTTTTATTTATGGCGCTTTTTAATTTGTTAATCTTGACATTTATGCCTAATGATTTGCCCATGAATGAAGAAGTGGTTCGTGACTTTTTTGGTTCAAACCCTATTATAGTATTTTTATCTGCGGTTTTAATTGCACCAATTCTAGAAGAATTAGTTTTCCGCCAAGGTTTTAGGGATATGTTTTCAGATGATGCAGTATTTATTTTTATGTCATCACTTACATTCGGTGCTTTCCATGTTGTAGGAACGGCAACTTCGTTTATTGATTTAGTATATATTATACCTTATGCTATCCCTGCTATTGCCTTTGGTTTAATGTTGAAGGAAACAGATAACGTACTTGTTCCAATTGGATTTCATTTTTTACATAATGGTTTTTTAATTGCACTACAATTTGTATTTCTAATATTTGGATAGAGGTGTAACATGAAGAAGAAACTATTAACATTTTTAGGTATTATTATTTTGTTATTTCTTTTAATTTTTGCTTATGCTTATTTTTTAGGAACAAAAGGATTAATTGTTAATGAAATAAAAATTACTAATAATAGTTTACCAGATAATTTTCATGGTTTTAAAATAATCCATATTAGTGATATTCATTATGGCAGAACAGTAGATGTTAAAAAAATAAAGAAAATAGTTGATAAAATAAACCTTTTAAAACCTGATATTGTATTATTAACAGGAGACTTGTTAGATCGTAGCATTAAATTAAGTGATATTCAAACTGAGGAATTAATTGATAATCTTAAAAATATTGACGTTTCTATTGATAAGTATGCAATTAGTGGTAATCACGATTATGATTATGATATCAAATCGTGGCTTTCAATTATTGAGAATAGTGATTTTATTAATTTAAATGATAAGTATGAATTAATTTATAATCTTGGTAATGTTCCTATCGTTGTTAACGGTATGAGTTCAAATTTACATGGGGAGTTAACCGTTAAAGAAAAATTGAAACCTTTTAATGATTTAATGAGTGATAACGATATAGTGGATATTGATAGGGTAAAACCTGTTTATAACATCATGATGATGCATGAGCCAGATTATATTAATGACTTTGAAAGAAATCAATTTAATTTAATTTTAACAGGTCATTCCCATAATGGACAAGTTAGATTACCCTTCATCGGTGCACTTGTTAAACCAGTTGGTGCCAAGGAATATTATGATGAATATTACAAATTAGAAAATACAGATTTATATATTTCAGGTGGCTTGGGTACTTCTATATTAGATGTTAGATTGTTTAATAAGCCATCATTTAATTTTTATCGATTAAGTAACAAATAGGAGGTGTTTTATGAAAAAATCAAGTGAAATTATTTTAGGAGTGATTATATTATCTTGGTTAGTTCCTTTTCTTATTAATAAATTTAGTAGGAATAAAAATTTAATATTTATTCCTATTATCATCCCTGTTTTAGGAAGTATCTTTTCATTATTTGGAATCTTTCAAGCTACTAAAGATTTCAACGAACTTGTACATTTATTTGGACTATCATTATCACTTATCTCTTTAACAACTATGGCAATAACAATTATAATACTTAAAATTAAAAATACTAAAATTAATTAGTATTTTTTGTTTGATAAAAACCATGTATATTACAATATGTATAAGTAACAAAGTTATCACTCTCAACTTCAAATTTAGCTATTGGTTCTTCACCTGGTTTTAAAATAACTTTTTGTACACGATTGTTTTCAACTATTGCTATCCATTCAATATAATGCTCTTCAGTCATCGGATGAATTGTTTTTCCTATTTGAACAGTTACTTGGTTTCCTTCTTTAAAAATATATGGAATATGTTTTTCGTAAGTGTTTTCTTCGCTACTTATTTCAATTTCTTCCATTTCTTGACCACAACATACCAATGTTCCACCACCGTCATTTATTAGTTCAACAATGTTTCCACAAATTTCACATTTAAATATTCTCATTACATACCTCCTATCTTTTTCATTATAACATAACCTTACGTTTTGTAAAGTTTAAACACCTTTATTTTTATCCCATCTTTTTAACCATATTTTTCTAATCCAATCAAATGGAACGACTGTAAAAGCTAATAAAATTATAAATACAAATTCCTTAATATCTAATCCGACCACTCTAAAGACTGATCCTCCTTGATATATAATAAAAATTTGAATTATAGTTATTAATAACATAATAACTATAAATCCTCTATTTTTAAATATATTTGCAACAATATTCAAACGATGCGTTCTAGCGTTAAAACAATTAAATATTCCAATAAAAATAAATAAAGCAAAGAAAGAAGTCATTAAATGCATCTCATTATTAATAAAAATGGTTTTAATGATTGGCAACTTTAAAAATAATAGGCAAAGCATAAAGGAGTATAAACCTGTAAAAATAATTTGTCCAAACATATAACCATTAATAATGTTTTCATCACGTCGTTTAGGTAATTCATTCATATATTCTGGTAAAGTTGGTTCACCTGCAAAAGCAAGTGCAGCTAAAGTATCCATAACCATATTAACCCATAACATTTGGACAACAGTGATTGGGTCCTTAACTCCAATAAATGGACCAATAATCGAAATACCGACAGCACACATATTAATTGTTAATTGTAAAATAATAAATTTTCTAATACTTTTAAATATTGTTCTTCCATACAGTATAGCCTTTGATATTGACTCGAAATTATCGTCTAAAATAACAATATCTGATGCTTCTTTGGCAACTTCAGTACCACTTCCCATGGCTATACCTACATCGGCTTTTTTTATTGCTGGAGCATCATTAACTCCATCCCCAGTCATGCCTACTACTAAATTAAGTTCTTGTGCTACACGTACTAATCGACTTTTATCACTTGGGAGAGCCCTGGCAACTACTTTTATGCGATGTAAATCCTCTTTTAATTTTTCATCAGATATTTTAGATAATTCATCACTAGTTATAACAATAGAATCTAGTTCTAGCAAGTTAATCTCTTTGGCAATAGCAAGCGCAGTGTTTTTAGCATCACCTGTTATCATAACAACTTGGATTCCAGCATTCATTACTTTGGAAACAGATTCTTTAACACCCTTTCTAACATCATCCCTAATACCAACAATACCTATTAATGTTAAGTTTCGCATTTCACTATTTTTATTAGGTTCAGTAGTTGTTGTTGCTACTGCAATAAAACGAATGCTTTTTTCAGATAACTGGTTCATCTTAGTTAAAAGTTTTGTTTTATTAACTAACGTTTTTTTAACACCATTATCATCATAATAAAAACGACACTTATCTAATAGTATTTCAGGCATTCCTTTGACTAATGTTACATTATGTGTTCCACTTACACTAGTCATTGCATATTTAACTTTACTATCAAAGGGAATTTTTTTTCCTTTATTTAAATAATGTTTTGTTTTTAATCCAGAAACATAATCTAACAATGCCCGATCAGTTGCATTACTGCCAATTGCTATTTTTTTATCAATATCATATACTGCGCTGTTGTTATATTTCAAGGAAAGACTCAGTAATTCAAACAAACGGTTATCTTTATCCGGAAATTTACCATTATACTCTTTACTATTACCGTCAATAAAAGTTACTACTTGCAATTTTCCTTTTGTTAAAGTTCCTGTTTTATCAGTAAACAATATATTTAAATTTCCAAATGTTTCTATCCCTAAAAGTTTTCTAACTAGAATGTTGTCTTTTAACATTTTTTTCATATTTCTTGATAGAACCAGCGTAATCATCATTGGTAATCCTTCTGGAACAGCTACCACAACAACGGTAACAGCTAGTGTTACAGCATGAAGAAGATGCCCTATAATGAGATGATAATCACTAATTAAATATTTGATTTGATTAATATCAAAATTACTTTTTAAAACTATAACATCTATTAAATATGAACTAGCAACCAAAAAAGCACCAATGTATCCTAATTTACTTATCGTTTTAGCAAGTTTTCTAAGACGATATTTCAGAGGACCTTCCCTTTTTTCATCTTGTAATTCAAGTCCAATGCTGCCGTAAACAGTCTTATCACCAACACTTGTAACAAGCATCGTTGCTTCATTTGCACAGACAACACTACCACGTAAAACTTTATTATTATTAACATCCTTGGTTACTTCTTTCGACTCGCCATTAAGGGCAGACTCGTCTACTTCAATTGTACCTTTAATAATAATACCGTCGGCTGGTATTTTATCACCTGCTTGTAATAATACAACATCGTTTTTTACAACTTCATCGTTTGGAATTTCACCTAAAATGTTATCTCGGTATACTCGACAATTTATTTTGGAAGCTTCTTCTTGTAATTTTTTAAAAGAGGCCTCACTACCATACTCTGATATAGTAGATATAAAAGATGCTATAAATATAGCAATGGCTATTCCTACTGTTTCATACCAATCAAATTTACTTAGTAAAAATAAAGTTTTAACAGAAAGTGCTATTAGAAGTATTTTAGTCATTGGCTCGCCAAGACTTTCAATAAATAATTGTATAAATGAGTTTTGTTTTTTCATACTTATTTTATTACTACCATATTTAGTCCGCGATTCTATTACTTGTTTATTTGTTAATCCAATTTCTTTTATTTTCACTATTATCACCTATAAAATACTATTAAGTAATAGTTTAATCTACTACATTAATAATTCGACAAAAAAAGAGTGATATTTTATTTCACTCTTTTAATCAAATATATTATTAAAATTATATTATTCGGATTTTTGTCTTTGAATATTATAATTAATTTTTAATAATAATTTTCTTGGTAATAATCGTGTCATAAACACACTTAGTTTAATAAGTATTCCAGGAATTATTATTATTTTTCTTTTAAACATTTGGTTAATAGCATATTCACTAACTGCATAACTATCCATTGCCTTTACCGAAAATTTTACACCAGCAACATTATTAAAATTAGTATTAACTGGTCCTGGACATAAAGCGCCAATATATACCTCACTACCTTCTTGTCTTAATTCCTCATATATGGCTTCCGTAAGTTTTAATATATAACCTTTAGTTGCATAGTATGTGGCCATTAATGGTCCTGATAAGAAACC
>JAQVMY010000041.1 GCA_028703405.1 Bacilli bacterium | reverse complement strand
TATAGATGAAGTTGATGTTTCAAAACTAGGAACATATGAAATAACTTATATGGTGGAACATCTTGGATATAAAGCGAGTGTAAAAAGAAGTGTTGTGGTTGAAGACAAGATACCACCAGATTTAATAATACCTTCTAACATAACCCTTAAAGTAGAAGAAGTACAAGATTATAATTTTATGGAAGGTGTATCAGTAAGTGATAATAGTTTAGAAACAATTATTGTCACACTAACTAGTGATATTATAATTTATCCTGGTGAATACACAGTAGTTTATAGTGCAAGTGATTCATCGGGAAATACAACAACCAAAACGAGATATGTAACAGTTATAGATGTGGGCTATCCAGTTATAACTATTTTAGGAAATAACCCAATAACAATTAATGTTGAAAATGCTTATACCGATGCAGGTGCAACAGCAATTGACGATGTCGATGGAGATATAACTGAAAACATAAAAACAACAGGAACCGTCAATGTAAATGTAGTAGGAACATATATAGTAAAATATACTGTTAGTGATAAAGCAGGAAATGAGACAATAGCAACCAGGACAGTAAATGTAATAGATAATGTACCACCAATAATAACTTTTGGAACAAATGGTAATAGTACATATGCTAAGAGTAGAAATACAATGGTAAATGTATCAGATACTCATAGCAGTATAAATACAAGTAGTCTAAAATACTTATGGAATACTAGTACAGCGACACCTAGCGAAGGAAGTATTAACGGGGCATTTACAAATGGAGTTACTCTTAGTACACCATTAGATGTAACTGGAGAATATTATTTATGGATACTAGCAAAAGACATAGTAGGTAATACAATAATTCAAAGAAGCAATGGGTTTAGATTAGATAATATAAACCCAGTAATAACATTAAATGGAAATTCAACTGTTAACGTAAATGTAGGTACTTCATATACCGATGCTGGCGCAACTGCAACAGATGTCCATAGCGGAATAAACGGAAATGTAATATCATCGGGAACAGTAAATATAAATGTACCAGGTACTTATATAATAACTTATACAGTAACAGATAATGCAGGAAATACAGCCTTAACTACAAGGACAGTAAAAGTAATAGATAATGTTCCACCAACAATAACATTTGGAACAAATGGTAATAGTACATATGCTAAAAGTAGAAGTACAACCGTAAATGTATCAGATGCTCATAGTACTGTATCTAGTAGACATTATCAGTGGACAACATCCACCACTGCGCCAAGTTCCGCATCATTTACAACAACATTCACAAATGGTGGAACATTAAATACACCAGCAGGTGTCACAGGAGGACGTTATTTATGGATAAAAGGAGTGGATAGTAGTGGAAATGAAAGAATAGGGAGAAGTAATGTCTTTAACTTAGATAATTCCGCACCAGTAATAAGTGGAGTAAGTTTAAGTGCAGGAAGCATCACCACAAATTCATATATAATAACTAGAAGTGGAAATGCAACTGATGCTCATAGTGGACTAGCAACAAATCCATATATCTATCAAACAAGTCCAGATGGAAGCACTTGGACAACAATTTGTACCAATAATACAACAACATGTGAAATAACAGGACTTAGTTCTGGAACAACTTACTATTATAGATTGTGTATAAATGATAATCTAGGTCATCAATCGTGTTTAGGAAGTCAAACAGTAACAACTAGTACACCACCTCAATATTTATATTATAGTGCATATTTAGGAGGCAGTAATCCATATAGGCTGTATCGAACAAACTTAGAAGGAAGTGGCCGTACTACAATAACACAAGGGGATTATGAAATTCTTACTGTTGCTGCAAATAGTGAATATTTATACTACGGTGCATATTTAGGAGGTAGTAATCCATATAGGCTGTATCGAACAAATTTAAGTGGAAGTAGCAAAACTACAATAACACAAGGGGATTATGAAATTCTTACTGTTGCTGCAAATAGCGAATATTTATACTACGGTGCATATTTAGGAGGTAGTAATCCATATAGGTTGTATCGAACAAACTTAAGTGGAAGTAGCAAAACTACAATAACACAAGGGGATTATAAAATTCTTACTGTTGCTGCAAATAGTGAATATTTATACTACGGTGCATATTTAGGAGGTAGTAATCCATATAGGTTATATCGAACAAATTTAAGTGGAAGTAGCAAAACTACAATAACACAAGGAAGTAATGAAATTATTGAAGTTGCTACAAATAATCAATATTTGTATTATGCTGTTAAATCTTCATCATCTTCATATAAAATTTACCGAACAAATTTAGAAGGAAACAGCCGCATTACAGTAGTTGATAGTGGTAGTGAAATTATTGCTATTGCTACAAATAATCAATATTTGTATTATGCTGTTAAATCTTCATCATCTTCATATAAAGTTTATCGAGTAAATTTAGAAGGAAGTGGTCGAAGTACAGTGATTGATAGTAGTTGGAAAATCACTAATATGGATAACACTCCTTAAGTTAATCAAATTTAATCTGTTGAATTTAATTGAAACATATTAAGGGTAAACCTTAATATGTTTTATTTCTATAATATTACAAGAAAAATACTTGTTGATAGATTCATATGAAATTGTAAAGTGTAATATATATTACATATTTAAACGAAAAAACATTTCCGGTATAATTTCGTTGATAATAAAAACAACAAGCAGATATCATATTATTAAGTATCGATGAAGGAATGGTGTTAATTACCTTGTATGTTATTTATGAGGTGAGATAATGGAAATATTTTTAAAATATTTTAAAAAATACTATATACATATAATTATTATAGTCGTAATTTTTTTAGGTAGTATAGCCTATATTTATGGAAAGGGTAGCGATGATTTTGATAATGTAGAACCTGACATAGAGTTAAATGTCCCGAAAGATGAATTAAATGAAACAGAAGAGTTTGTTATTTTTGATATTAAAGGTGCTGTTAAAAATCCTGGTGCTTATAAATTAAACAAAGATAAAAGAATTTATGATGCTATTAGAGTAAGTGGTGGATTAACAACTAATGCAGATACAACACTAATTAACCTTAGTAAAAAGTTAGTTGATGAGATGGTAATTATTATTCATACAAAAGAACAAGTTTATGATTATACTAAATCTGAACCAACGATTATTTATAAAGATGTTGAATGTAATTGTCCTGAACTTAAAAATGATGGTTGTGTTTCTGATGAAACCAATGATAAATTAAATAATAAACTATCTTTAAATGATGCGACTTTAGAAGAATTAATGGAACTTCCTGGTATAGGTGAGGCTAAAGCTAAAAGTATTATTGAATATCGTAATGAAGTTAATGGTTTTACAGATATTGAAGAACTACTAAACATTAAAGGTATCGGTGAAACTGTTCTTGCTAAGTTTAAAGACCTTATTACAATCTAAATGGCCATTTGTATTAATTCTCTCTTTTGCACTTTTAAACACTGTTTATGTGCTAAATAAGCAAATATATAAAACGTATTATAATGGTAGCGAAACTAATGTAATTGGATATATTACTGATATTAATATTAATGGTAACCATATTAAAGTAACTTTAAATGCAAAAGAAAAGTTAATCGTTAACTATTATGCAAATACAGAAGATGAATTGGTAATGTTAAAAGATAATTATTTAATAGGGGATTATATAAGGGTTGAAGGAGTATTAGATGTACCAAAATCTAACACCATATTTAATTTATTTAATTATAAAAAATATTTATTTAGTCAAAAAATTTATTGGGTTTTTAATAGTACGGAGATAGAAAAAATTAATCAAAGACCTAAATTCTTATATTTAATTAAAAGAAAAATTATTAAAAGAATTGAATCAGTAGATAAAAGTTCAGCGTATCTTAAAAATTATCTTATTGCTGAAAGAAGTGATATTAATGATTTTGTTTTAAATAGTTATCAAGGAAATGGTTTAAATCATTTATTAACATTATCAGGTGCGCAAATATCAATGTTTTCTATGATTGTTTTATTTTTAATAAATAAAATAAGTAAAAACAAAATAATTAATTATATTATTGTAACAATTATAATGCTATTTTATCTTTTTTTAGCAGGATCACCACCATCATTATTAAGAGCTGTTATGATGTTTATATTTCTAAGAATAAATGAAGTATTTAAATTAAAAATTAATACTTTAAATTTTATAATATTAATTTTTTCAACTCTACTAATATATAACCCATATTATGTATATCATTTAGGATTTCTATTTAGTTTTAGTATTAGTTTTTATTTAATATTATTTAAAGATGTTATAAATAGATATAAAACTTATTTTAAACGGTTATTTGTAATATCTATTATTGCTTTTTTAGTAAGTATGCCTATATTGATTAATAATTTTTTTGAAATAAATTTATTAACGCCAATCACTAATCTAATTTTCATTCCTATATTTTTATTAATTATTTTCCCATTATCAATTGTAGTTTTTTTTATTCCAATTTTAGATCAATTATTATATTTAATTATTACTTTTACAGAAAATTTATCATTATTTGTTAATAATATTAATGTTTTTGATATTACTTTAAAATATATGGGAATAATACCAGTAATAGTATATTATGTATTAATTACTATAGTTTTAATATCTTTTAGGAATAAAAAGTATTTAAATTTCATATATATTCCAGTAGTGCTCATCATCCATTTCTTTAGTCCATATTTTAATGAATACCCAGTTATAACTTTTATTGATGTTGGACAAGGCGATTCGACTTTAATTGAACTACCAAAAAATATTGGTAATATTTTAATTGATACTGGTGGCATTATAAAATATAATAATGAAGAATGGAAACAAAAAAATAAGGACTATTCAATTGCAGTAAATAAAATAATTCCTTATTTAAAATCTAGAGGTATCAGAAAACTTGATTATTTAATTTTAACTCATGGTGATTATGATCATATGGGTGAATCTGAAAATCTAATAAATAATTTTAAGATAGATAATGTTATTTTAAATAGTGGAAATAATAATGATTATGAAAAAAATTTAATTAAATTATTAAACAATAAAAAAATTCCTTATAATTTTTATAATAAATTTGAATTAATCATAAACAAATACAAGTTTTATTTTTTAAATCAAAAAAACATAATAGATGAGAATGAAGATAGTTTAATAGTTTATACTAAATTAAATAACATGAATATATTATTAACAGGGGATGCTGGGAAAAGTAGCGAGAAATATTTAATTGATACATATAAACTACCTAATATGGATATATTAAAATTAGGGCATCATGGTTCTAAAAATAGTTCTTCAAGAGAATTTATTAATGAATTAATCCCTAAATTTGCAATTATTTCAGTTGGGTTAAATAATCGTTATAATCACCCTCATAAGGAAGTAATAGATATATTAAATGATTATCACATTAAGTATTATATTACTAGTACTCATGGTAGTATTAAAATTATCTTAAAAAAACAACTTTTAATTAAAACTTGCCTTTAGTGCTACGCTAATCGTGTTAGCGTTTAATATAGATTGGCTTATTTATAATAAGCCTTGGAAAAACCTATTAATTTAGGTTTTTTCTTTTTAAGAGTTAGAATTGATAGTATAGTAATTCTAAAGAAGTTAACATTAAAAAATAAGAAATTGATAAATATATATAAATAAAAAATTTATAGTTATTAACTTAATAATATGTTAATCGCTTTTTCTAGTGACTTAATATGAAACATCATATATAATAGTAACTGTTAAATTTAAATATATATCATTAAAAAAGTTATTTCATAAAATTTGTCTAAATAAAAGGAAATATGGTTTTTTTGTTGTATATTACTTATAGGGAGGAATGCAGATGAATAAATTATCTAATGATGAAATTAATAATATACGAAATAGTGTTAATATTGTCGATATAGTTTCGACTTATATTCCTCTTACTAAACGTGGTAAAAATCATTTTGGAGTATGTCCTTTTCATGACGATCGCGATCCTAGTTTAAGTGTTTCAGAAGAAAAACAAATATATACTTGTTTCTCGTGTGGTGCAACTGGTAATGTATTTACCTTTATTATGGATTATGATCATGTAAGTTTTTATGATTCTTTAAAAAAAGTTGCTGATGCTGGTGGTATTACTTTTGATTTTGGGAACTTCAAACCAACTGTTAAAAAATATAATGAATTATATGAAATATACGAAGTAGCACAGTTATTTTATCAAAATAATATATATACCGAACAAGGAACAAATGCTCGAGAATACTTGTTTAACCGAGGATTTAATGAAGATGTTATTAAAGAGTTTGGTATTGGTTTATCATTAAAAGATAATGAAATGCTAACTAAATTATTATTAAAAAAGAAATTTGAAGTTGATAATTTAATTAAAAGTGGATTAGTAGTTAATAATAATTATGGGCACAATGATATTTATTATAATAGAATTATGTTTCCGTTAACTGATATAACAGGAAAAATAGTTGGTTATAGTGGACGAATTTATAATAACGAGGATAGTGCAAAATATATTAATACTAAAGAAACTCCTATTTTTAAAAAAGGGGAACTTCTTTATAACTATCATCGGGCAATTGATGAGTGTCGCCAAAAAAAGCAAGTTATTATAATGGAAGGATTCATGGATGTTATTAGGTGTCATGCTAGTGGAATTAAAAATACTGTAGCAACAATGGGAACTGCAATTACTAAAAATCAGGCTCTGCTTATTAAAAAAATCGCACCTGATGTCATCATTTGTTTTGATGGTGATGATGCTGGTGCAAGAGCTACTATGGCTTGTAGTAATGAGTTAATGAATATTGGGGTTGTCCCTAAAATCGTTCGTTTAGAAAATCATATGGATCCTGATGATTACATTAAAGGTTATGGTGTTGAACGCTTTAAATATAAACTTGAAAAAGCAATGAATATAATGGATTTTAAACTTTTATATTTAAAAAATAATCGTAACTTAGGTAATTCTTCAGAAATGGCTAATTATATTAATGATGTTCTAAGGGAATTAAACTTAATTGATGATGAAATATTAAGAGAGTTAACTTTAAAAAAAGTTAGTGATGAATCAGGAATTGATATAAATATTTTAAAAAAACAATTAGAACAGAAAGAAAAATCATTAACTAATGTATTAATTGCTAAGAAAGAAACAAAAGAAAAACCCAAAATAATTAATAAGTATATTATGGCTGAACAAAATTTACTTTTCTATATGTTAAAAAATAAAGAAGTAATTTCTGTATATAATAAAAATGTTAGTTTTATGCCAACATCTCGTTATAGATTTTTAGCCCAAGAAATTAATTATTTTTATAGAGAATATAAATATTTTGATTTAGCTGATTTCTTTTCATTTGTTGCTGATAATGAGGAAATAATAAAAACAGTGGGGGAAATTCAAAATCTAAAGTTAAAAGACGATTATACATTAGAAGAAATTGATGATTATGTCAATGTCATTAGGGAATATCATATTAATTATGAATGTAAACGCTTAATGGAACAAATGAATAAAGAAACTGATGCAATGAAAAAAGCGCTTATTGCTGAAAAAATAAAAGAATTGAAAGTAGGAATAAAGTTATGATTAATGAAATTAAAACATTCGATGATAGAAAAGAAGAATTAGTAAAAGTTGGTCAGGAGAAGGGTTATATCACTTATGAGGATTTAGCCACAGCTTTAAAAGGGTTAGATTTAGATGCTGATACTTTAGATGATTTATATAATACTTTTACTGAATATGATATTAAAATTGTTTCTCAAAATGAAGCTGGTGGGGAAATAGTAGATACCAAATTAATATTAGATGATAATATTTTAACTAAAGATTTAACTATTAATGATCCAGTTAGAATGTATTTAAAAGAAATTGGTCAAATAAAATTATTAACATATGAAGAAGAACTTAAACTTGCTGATCTTATTAATGAGGGTAGCGAAGATGCAAAAAAAGTATTAGCTGAAGCCAATCTCCGTTTAGTAGTTAGTATTGCTAAACGTTACGTAGGTCGAGGAATGTTATTCTTGGACTTAATTCAAGAAGGTAATATTGGACTAATGAAAGCTGTTGATAAATTTGATGTAACAAAAGGCTATAAATTTTCAACTTATGCTACTTGGTGGATAAGGCAAGCTATTACTAGGGCAATTGCTGACCAAGCAAGGACTATTCGAGTTCCAGTTCATATGGTTGAAACTATTAATAAATTAGCCCGTCTTCAAAGGCAGTTAACACTTGAATTAAATCGTGAACCAACTGATGAGGAATTAGCTGATAAAATGAAAATCTCAACGGATAAAATAAGGGATATTTACAAAATATCTCAAGAACCAGTTAGTTTAGAAACTCCAATTGGTGAAGAGGCAGATTCTCATTTAGGGGATTTTATTAAAGATGAAAGAAATGTTAATCCTGAAGATTATGCAACTAACGAAATGTTAAAAGATGAAATATCTGGGGTGTTACTAACTCTTACTGAAAGAGAAGAAAAGGTTATTCGACTTCGATTTGGTTTAGAAGATGGAAAAACTAGAACTTTAGAAGAAGTTGGTCAATTATTTGGCGTTACGCGTGAAAGAATTAGACAAATTGAAGCTAAAGCCTTAAGAAAATTAAGACATCCATCACGTTCTCGTAAATTAAAAGATTATATGATTAATTAAACAAATAATAAAAAATATTTGTTTTTTTAATCATTAGTTGTAGTGCGTTACGTGTTGATAAACTGTATTACATTTGTTATTATTGGTGCATAATAAGAAATGAGGAATTGTTTTATGTTAGAAAAGAAATTGGGATTTACTTTAATAGAAGTATTGGCAGTAATAATAGTAATAGCAGTTGTCGCATCAATATTAACGCCTTTAGTTTTAAATACTATAGAATCAGTTAGAAAAAGAGCATTAAAAAATACAGCTTATGGAATTATAAAATCAGGTGAACTGTTCTATCAAAATGAACTTTTCGAAGGGGGTAATAATGAGTTAACATTTTTTTATAATGATGGTGTAGAAACATCTAACGTTTAAGGGAAAAAACTAGAGTATAGTGGAAAAAACAAAAGAAGAATGTAACATTATTGGAACAATTGTTAGTAATTTTGATGAAGTTAAAGGTGTTAATAAACCTCAATTATCAGCCAAAATGCAACCAATAAAATGGGTTGCAAATGGTGAGGGAAATTTAATTGAAACACCTACTAACAAAGATGATTCTGATTGGTATGATTATGAAAATCAGAAATGGGCTAATGCAAAAACTGAAGATGGATCATATTGGGTATGGATTCCAAGATATGCTTATAAAATAATAGAAGGATTTCATAGTAATACAACTGGTAACATAAAAATTAAATTTTTAAAAGATACAACTAATACAGATAAAGAAGGAAATAAAGTTGAAACGGAAGGATATGAGTTTGGTATAAAAGATACAAGTATGCATTATTTTCAGCATCCAGCTTTTAAATTTGGAGAAGATGACTTAGAAGGATTCTGGATTGCTAAATTTGAACCAAGTGGCGTTGAAAATGATATAAATATTTTTCCTAATGCGGAATCATTAACATGGATGACAGTAAGCGAACAATTTACTGCTGCGTTAAATATGAAAACTAATGGTAAATATACTTCTCATACTTTTCGTCCTGTTGTAATTGTTGGAAATTTTTCTTCAAGCATACCAGTTGAATAAAAATTTAAAATTATTATATAAATAAATTTCTTGAATTTATGACAAAATAAA
>JAQVMY010000040.1 GCA_028703405.1 Bacilli bacterium | reverse complement strand
TAAATCAAATTTAGGTGATAATTCAAATAAATTAGCAATTACATATTTGTTTTGATTCTCATTAAGGCAGAACTTATTATATGCTAATTCTTCTGGAAACATCGTTAATGGTTTTCTTGGAATATAAATCGTTTTAACACGATTATATGCTTCTAATTCGAGGATGCTATTTTCTTTTATATAACTATATACATCTGTAATATAAATACCAAGTAAATAGTTACCATTTGGTAAGGTTTCCATTGAAAAGGCATCTTCAGAGCATATGGTACTATTATAATCAATGGTAATAACCTTTTTATTGGTTAGATCTGTATATAGTTTATTATTTACTTTTTTTAAATTATTAGTTGCTTTTAAGGCTTCATAACTAAACTCTGGTTTTATTTGATATTTTGTATTTAATTTTGTCTTAAGTTGTTGTTTAGTTTCTGGTTTTATGTTTTTAATGTCTTCAACCAAAATATTTAAGGAGTTAATTATTTCTAATCTCTCTCGATTACTATAATCAGAGTTGTTTAATTTTAAAATAGTCCTATTTAGTGTTTTCAAAATATCTCGTTTATCTTTAAAACTTAATCTAAGTTCTTTATTATTTACAATATAAGATATTACTTTAGACATTGATATTAAATCATATTTTTCAAACTCATCTGATTTAACTATATCAATATATTTCTCAACTAAAATGGAAACATTAGCAATATCATTAAAATAATTTTTAAAATCCATTATAAATTCTTGAAATAATTGTTTGAAATAATCAATGTTTTTTATTTCAAATACTAAAGCATTTACTATATTATCCATGTTTTTATTTTTTTTGAGATTTTCAATTACTTCTGTTCTTGTTTTTTTTGTTGATTGCAATTTAGGTTGCTTGGGTCTGGACTCTAAATTTAAGTTAATAACATCATCTAAATGTTTACAGACAGTATCAACTAGTTCATAATTTCTAAAATACAGATTATTTATATCAATTATTTCATTTAATTCACAAATATAATTAACTAGTTCATCAAAATATTGATTGTTATCTAAATTAATATCTGGCTGCTTGCATTCAATTAAGTTTTCAGCATTAATTAACTCTCTTTTATATAAACCAATTAAGTTTTCAGCAAACTGTTTATTATTTTCTATTTTACAGATATCAAATATTTCTTCCTTATTACTATTAGGGCAAGTTAATAAAAGGCTTTTAAGCATACTTGAATTACTACTCATTACTTCACCTATTTCCTTAAGTTTTTGCTTATAATTTCTTGTTCTTCTGTTAATTGATTAATTCGTTCAATTATTCTCCTTGCTTTAACATTTGAGACACCATCTCTTGTAGTACTTAAGTGTTTTTCTAATGTTTTTAAATCAAAATTTGAAGTGAAAAAGGTTGGTAGATGCTGTTGCATTCGGTGTTGTAAAATGGAACCTAATATTTCATCCCGGCCCCACTCTGTAACTACTTCAGCTCCTATATCATCAATTAATAATAATGATGTTTTTTTAACATATTCAAACTTTTCAGAAAAGTCTGTTTGAAAAGAACTTTTTAAATCCCTTAAATATTCTGGCCAGTAAACAATTGCACTTTTAATATCATCATGTGCTAATTCATTAAATAAAGCAGATATTAAATATGTTTTACCGCTGCCAAAACTACCATGTAAATATAGACCTTTTTGATTAAGATTTTTATTATATTTTTTTATAAAATTATTTAACCATTTGATAATTGGATAACGATTTTCATCATCACTATATATATCACTCATCTTAGCATTTCTTAACTCTTGTGGAATGTCGAATAAATAAACATTACTTAAATGTTTAGTTTCTTTTTGCCTTTTTCGTTCATATCGACACGGTTGGTATCCAAATTCTAACATGGTATCAACAACAATTGGTAAATATGCGTATCCAGTTATTTTATTTTTACACTCTAAAATATTTTTACACTTTTGACAATTACCATAATCAATACTACTTTCTTCAAGTAGTGAAGTATATTTCATTAATAAGTCAGAATCCATATTTAATTTTTCAACTAAGGCCTTAAAATCTTTATTTGTCATGGCTTCTTGATAGGAGTTTAACAAGTTTTTTTTCAAGGTTTTATTTAATCCCATTTGTTCAAATTGATCTGATATTTTTTTCATACATCACCTACTTATTCCCTCTTAATATTTCTTCTATTTCCTTACGGCTTGTTGAACTAGGTACTTTAACTTCGATTTCTTTATTAAACCACTCTGGAACGGTTTCTACTTTTTTGTTAGAACCTTTGGGTATAATTTTACTCTTACTTCTGTTTTTATATTCCTTTTCAGCTAATAGCATAGCATCTTCAACTGTTTCTATATTGCTTCTTTTCCATTGACTAGCAATTACTTCAATAAATGATTTAATTAGTTTGTTATTATTTATTTTTAAAACATAATCAATTAAAACGTTAACTACACCTGGTTTTAAATTCAATTCAATTAATAAATATGAAAGAATATCTTTATCATTTTTAGTAATAGTACTTGTGTTATTGCGCCCCATTAAAAATTCTGATGGAGACGTTGTTTCAAATGTATAGATCATTTTATCACGATTACTGGTTCCATTATTTTGTTTTCTTAAATACTCTGGTTGATTTTTATAAGCCAGGGATGGTAATTTACCCTCATTTTCGAATCTAAAATAATTTTGGCAGTTTTGCTGTAATAGTTCTTTATTAATTTTTCGTTGTTCATTGACAGAATTTTTAATTAACTCTTCCGCGTTAAAATCATCTAAACTATAAATAAAACTTAATTTATATATAAATTCTTTTATATCATTAGTTATGCTTCTTGGATTTAGCAATTCTTCAGGGATTTTACTTAATATATTATTTACATCTATCTTAGATACTAATTCCAAACTACGATAGTTATGACGTTTAATATCTGAGGCTAAGGTTTCTATGGGTAATTCCGTTACTGGTGTAAAAACATCAGTGAATGCAGAAGTTATATTGTTGTAATCATCTAAACTGATTTTCGGTGTTTTAAAGTAAGTTACAATTCTCTCATATTCTAATTTCCCCACATTGTTATATAATACGGTATTTAAAATAGGATTTGAAAAGAAATCGTAAGAACTAACAGGTGAATATAATTCATAGACATAATTATTCACATTATCTTTTTTTATATAGGTTTTTAATAGACCAATAGCTTCTAATTTTTCACGTGCCCCTTTAAGACTTTCCAAGTCCACTCTGGTACTAGACATCAAGTGATGATGGGTCCATTCGGATGAAATAAGTTCACGTACATCAAGAAACGACCATAATGTAAAATATAAATTAATTGCCATTCCACCAATAATTGGTTGATATAGCATTGTCAGTCTTAAACGGTCATCATTAGTTAAAATAGAATTATTAATAACAATATAAGTATCTGCTGGCAATAAATTAACTTGTTTCATGATAACCACCTCTAATATTAGTTTATCACACTATAATGTGAAAAAAAAGGAAAAACACTATTTTTAATTTGTTTTTTCCTTTTTGCTATTAACATGATCTACATAAAAAATGTCATCAGGTTTTACATTGAAAATTTGTGCGATTTCAAGTGCTCTATGATATGATAACTTTCTTAAACCATTTTCTAACTGTGAGTAAAATGATTTACTGATTCCTAACATATCAGCCATTTTTTGACCTGTTAAATTATGCTGTTTTCTTATTTCTTTTAATTTAAAATACATTTCTCTTCCCCCTAATCAATATTTAGTTCAACATTATGGTAAATATTTTGAACATCCTCTATTTCTTCTAACATGGAAAGCATTTTATTAAACGATTCTAAATCTTCACCTGTTAAATTAATAGTATCTTTTGGTATCATAGTAATTTCTTCAACAATAAATTCGACACTTGGGAGCACTTTGGTAATTGCTTCTTTCATCTTAAACAAATCTTGAGGATTAGCATATATAGTAATTACATCTAGCTCATTCTCAATATCATCTACTTCTATGTTATTTGAAATCATTGCATCTATTACTTGTTCTTCTGTTAACTCCTTAAATCTAATAACTGATAAATGATCATACATATATGATACACTGCCAGTTACTCCCATTTTACCATTGTTTTTATTTAAAACGGGTCTAACATAACTCAGAGTTCGATTAACGTTATTGGTTAAGCAGTCAACAATTAATGTTGATCCTCCTGGACCAAAAATTTCATATCTGGCACTGTCGTAAGTTTCATCAACACCGGAATTTACTTTATCTATTGCTCTTTTAATTATATCTGATGGTACTTGTTCTTTTTTAGCCCGTTCTAACAACCTTTTCAAAACAGCATTCGAATCAACACTCGTACCTCCAGTTTTCGCTGTTTGGTATATTTCTCTAGCGTAAAGTGAGTACACTTTAGCTTTTGCTGCACCGGTTTTTTCTATACTAGCTTTCCTTACTGAATAAGCTCTTCCCATAGTATCTCCCCTTAATTTCAATATTCTACATTATTTCTTTGAGAAAATCAACAAAAACTTCATCTGGCACTTTATATTGCAATTATTATATTGCTTTTGAGACAATTAAAATGAAAATCACTTCAAAATAACCATCATTATAAAATTATACTACGTTATTATTAAAAATTGCAAGATTTTAACTTTAATCGTTTTTTACCTTAATTATCATATCATTAAAATTAATTTAAAATTTCAAACACTTTAAAAGAAGAATTAATTCTTCTTTTAATAGGTCAATTTTATAGGTCTGTCTGTTCTTCTTTATCATCTTGATTAATATTAAATTTTTGTTTTAGGTTTAACTCTAAAATATCGTTTTTCTTTAGCAGAGAATTAACTAAAATACTTTGAGCATCAACATAACCATATCCATTAAATTTATATTTAATATTTGCCATGTTACAAAAACTAATAATTTCATTTCGTGACCAGCCCAATGTATTTGGCATTAATAGATTACTGTCATTAGTTTGTAAAAAGACTTTGTCATGTGTTAATACGACAGTGTTTTTTGCTGGATATTGATCGATAATACGGTCTCCATTACCTAAAATAATTGGGGTTATTTTTTTATCTAGTAAGTCCTTCTTAACTTCTGAAATGTTTTTATTTATAAACGATGGAAGTTCATAAGTTGTTATTGTTGATTCTTCTTTTTGTTCACTAAACATATTTCGATACTTAGCAATATTTTTCATTAGTGATTTAGTAGCCGCTGACAAACTTGACCCACGACCTTGACTTGGTTGCTTTATAGCAGCATAAATGATTATTTCTGGATCATTATTCGGGTACATTCCTGTAAATGAATATATATAATCGTTATAACCTGTTAAGTATCTACCATTTTCATAGATTTCGGCTGTTCCTGTTTTACCTAAAACATCAAAACCGTCAATACGATAAGCTGTTCCTGTGGTACCAAAATCAGTTTCATGAATAACTTTATACATTAAGTCTTTTATTTTTTCAATTGTTGGTTTTGATACAACATTTTCAATTTTATCAATTTTCGAACTATAAACTATTTCATTGGTATTAGGATCTATTATCTTATCAACAACATGTGGTTTCAACATTGTACCATTATTAGCAATTATACTTAACGCTTGAAGATGCTGAATAGCTGTTGTTGTTATCCCTTGTCCGTATCCTGCAGCTGCTACTTCAATGGCATAATTAAAATTTAAAGAACCTTCTAGTTCACGTGGTAATTCGATATTAGTTTTTTTGCCAAAACCATATTTTTGTAGACAATCTAATAAATCATCTTTGGTAATAACCTTTTCTAATAAGTTTGCTATTGCAACGTTACTAGAATATTCATAACCTTTATCATAAGTTATTTTCCCCCAACCAACATTATTCCAATCTGCTACAACATTTGTACCTATTGTTATTTTACCTGATTGATATAATTCATCACCCTTATAATTTCCTTTTTCCATTGCACACATATAAGTGTAGGTTTTCATCGTTGAGCCTGGTTCAAAAACATAAGATGTTAAAGGGTTTTCATAATTAACCATATCTCTAAGATTAGGGTCAAAAGATGGCGACGATACTGAACCCAATATTTGACCTGTTTTTGCATCCATAACACTCATTTGAATCCATTCTGGTTTATAATTCTCATAAACTTCTTTGACTTCTGCTTCAATAAATCTTTGAATTGCCGCATCAATTGTTAAATAAATATTTTTACCATTAATGGCATCAATTCGCTCTTCTTTAGTATCAGGAATTTTATATCCATGCTGATCTTTTTGAAAGATCAGACTTCCATCAATTCCTTTTAAGATTTCGTCATATTCATCTTCAATTCCAAGTTCACCGACAATATCATAGTTTATTTTAGTACCATTTTCCGTTTCAATTATTTCTTCATATGTTTTAGCATAACCCAAAATATATGAGGCGAAATTACCATTAGGGTAAAATCTTTTAGATTTTGAAATAAAACTAATTCCAGGTAAATTCAAATCAACTATTTCATCTTTTTTAAGTTCACCAATATCACGTCCACCAGGTCCTAGTTCTACCTGATATAAATCTTGATTTAAAAGTTCCAAAATATAACTAACTTCCATATCTAAAATGGGCGCTAGTGCAGAAGCTGTTTTTTCTTTATCAACAACATGATATGGATTGTTCATATCAGTTGTACGACTTTCATCTAGATAAGCAATCACTGTATATGATGAAACATTTAGAGCTAAAACGTTTCCTTCACGGTCATAGATACTCCCCCTCGTTGCAGAAAGTTTTCTATTTTCAGTATTTCTCATCTTTGCAAACTCATCCATGTTTATATTATCTACTTCAGCAAAAAACGATAATCGAAATAGTTGAATGTATAATACAACAATTAAAAAAAGAAATATTATAAATATTTTCATAGGTATTCCCCAATTGTTATTTATCACATTTCTCTTATTCATAATCCACCTCAATTAATCTACATCAATAATATTATCATTATGATATGCCAAACCCATTGTTTTTACAACATCTTTAACTTTATCAAAAGAAGTTAATTCATTTATTTTCATTGTTAACCCTTCAACTTTTTTTTCTTGTTCATTAATCTCATATTTTAATTTTTCAACACTTATATTAAGATGACCAATTCTAGCCCCTAAAAATATCTTGAAAACAGTTGTTCCGAGGAAACATATTATGGCTAACGAATACAAAATTTTTTCACCTTTAGTTAATTTGATTCTATATTGTTTTTTTGATTTCATGTTATCCCCCTTCTTTTTATTCTTTTATTCTCTCAATCACTCTTAATTTAGCACTTCTAGCTCGATTATTTGCATTCAGCTCATCTGAACTAGGTATAACTTGACCAATTATTTTGTATTTGGGCTTATAAACCTCAGGAATAATTGGCAACTTTGATAAGTTTTCATCAATACTTGAATAATCCCTAAAAACTTGTTTACATATTTTATCTTCTAATGAATGAAAAGTTATAACACATACCCTTCCCCCTATTTCTAACAAATCTAAGGAATCAATTAGTGCTTTTTCAAAAACTTCTAATTCATTATTTACTTCAATTCTTATTGCTTGAAAAACCTTCCTAGCTGGATGCTTGTCCCTTTTATATTTTTCTGGAACACTTGATTTTATTATTTCAACTAATTCATTTGTTGAATATATTTCCTTGTTGATTCTATAAGTTATAATTTTTTTAGCAATTGAACTACTATATTTTTCTTCACCATACTTATAAAAAATATCAACTAGTTGTTCATATGAATAATTGTTAACAACCTCATAAGCAGATAATTTATTTGTTTGATCCATTCGCATATCAAGTTTAGCATCACTATGAAAACTAAAACCACGATCTGTTGTATCTAGTTGAGGGCTTGAAACACCTAAGTCAAACAAAATAGCATTTACTTTTTTGATGTTGCGCTTAGATAATTCCTGTTTTGAGTTCACAAAATTACTGTTAATAATTTCATAATTATTAGCAATCTTGCTTAATTTTAATTCACTAGCAGAGATAGCATCAACATCTTGGTCAAAGGCGAATAAATAACCCCTTTTTATTCTTTTTAGTATTTCGGAACTGTGTCCTCCGTAACCAAGAGTCATATCAAGAACGATGCTATCTTCTTTTAAATTTAAATATTTAATGCTCTCTTCTAGCAATACACTTATATGCATGTTATCACCTTAAAAATTTAAGTTACTAGCAAATAGATTATCGGCGATGTCTGACAAACTATCTTCATTGTTAGTAATAAACGCTTCCCAATTATTCTTGCTCCATATTTCCAAACGATCATTGACACCAATAATGACACAATCTTTTTCTAAATGAGCAGATGTAATAAGCGGTACTGGAATTTTAATTCGTCCTTGCTTGTCAAATTCGCACTCAGTGGCTCCTGATAAGAAAAATCGCATAAAATTTCTAGCATCTTTCGTATTAGGTAATTCTTTATATTTGGTTATAATGTTATTCCATTCTTCCATGGGATAAACAAATAAACAGTTATCAAGACCTCGAGTAATAATAAACTTTTCTCCGAGTCCGTAACGAACTTTAGAAGGAATAATTAATCTTCCTTTATCATCAATTGAATGATGATATTCTCCCATAAACATAAAATCACCCACTTTTAACCACTTCTTGCCACTGTGTACCACCATTTTACCCCTTAAATGTTTTTTTGTAAAGTCTTTTTTATCAAATAAATAAAAAAGAGGTATTTCCTCTTTCATTAATAACAGAAAACTGAACCTAATATAATTGCTAATAAGATATATAGTACAATTATTACTATGTAACTGCAGTTATGTCTTGGTTCAGGTTTACAAGTTTCTTGACAAGGCATTAAACGCACCCCCAATCATATTAAATTTAAATATACGCCCCAAGTATGATAATTAGCAAAATAAATAATACTAAAACGATAGCAGCACCAGATCCACAAGTATTATACATAAGTCATGCCTCCTTTTTCTCTTTTCACATTATTTTATGGGATTTTAACATTTATGTGAATACTTTCCCTAAATTATTGTTTTTTTTGTTTTTTTTTGGTATTATTATAATTGTGATATGAAAGGGAGTTAAGGATATGAAAAAGAAAATATTAGCAGTCACATTTGCATTAAGTTTATTTATATTAACTGGGTGTAATAAAATACCAAAATTAGCTAATGGTCAAGAGTTAGCGGCCAGAATTGATGGAAAGGATATTACAGTTGAAGAAGTATACGATAAATTAAAATCACCTTATGGAACATCAGCAGTAATTAATATAATTGATCAATTTATTGCTGAAAAAGAAATTGAAACTGATGAAGATGCAATTGAAACGGCAGAATTTCAATTAAAACAAATGAAATTATCTTATCAACAACAAGGGCAAGATTTTAATTTAGCACTGTCAAATTCTGGTTTCGAAAGTGAAGAAAAATACTTAGAGGCAATAATTGTTGACTATAAAATGGCAAAGGTTACAGAAAACTATTATAAAGAATTATTAACTGATGAAGAAATTGAAACATATTATAATGATGAAATTTATGGGGATATGGATGTTCGTCACATCTTGATTACACCAGAAGAAAAAGAGGAACAAGAAGAACAAGAAAAAGCTAATACTACCGCTTTAAATAAAGCTAAAGATTTAATTAAACAATTAGATGAAGGTGCAAAATTTGAAGATTTAGTAAAAGAATATTCTGCAGATTCTGGTAGTGTTGAAGATGGCGGATTAATCAAAAATGTTTCAAAAAATAAACACGATAAAGATTTCTTTGAAGCTTCATTAAAACTAGAAAAAGGTAAATATACTACAACACCAGTTAAAAGTCAATTTGGTTACCACATCATAATCAAAGTTTC
>JAQVMY010000039.1 GCA_028703405.1 Bacilli bacterium | reverse complement strand
TTTGAAAGTGAGCAAAACATATTCGTGCATTTGGCACAGGATAAAAATCTGATGGTTTAAACTCATAAATCAATTCAGCGGAAAACCAAGGTTTGTATAAAAGAGACCTCAAACTTTCGTTATAAAAAGGCTGTCCAGAATACCTTAGAAAAGCTTCATACTGCATTATGAAATATATATCTTCAGGAGGATTATCATCTTCAAATACTTTTTTCATAATATCAGCAGTTATGTTAAATGGAATATTTGCACATACTTTATATGGTTCTTTTACTGATATTTTATATTTTAAAAAATCCATCTCTATTATTTGAACTTTTTTAGATTCTTTATACCTTTCAGATAAAGTTTTCGCTAATTTTGCATCAAACTCTATTGCTATAACTTTCTTGCTTTTTTTTGCAAGTTCATTGGTAATAATTCCTTTTCCAGGACCTATCTCAATTACAATATCGTCGTTACAAATATTACTCTTTGATAACAAAGTCGCTACAAGTTGTTTACTATGTAAATAATTTTGCGAATGTTCTATTCCCATAAATACCTCCTTTACAAATTACTATTTGTTGTTTAAATAATTATACCACATAATCAAAGAAAAAAATATTAGCAGATATATTTTTGATGTGAAGTTTTGACATTTGACTGCTTTACCATCGCATAATGCATAGTTGTATCAATTTTTGAATGTCCTAGCAATTGTTGGACTTGTTCAATAGGCATCCCTTTATCAATGGCTTTTGTTGCTAATGTTCTTCTAAATTTATGTGGATGAACTTTTAAAATATTAGATTTCTTACCAATATTCCGAAGTCTTATTTCCACACCACTAATATTTAATCTTTTATAAGGTGATATCAAACTAACAAATAGTGCTTTATTGTCGTCTTTTCTCATAGAAAGATATTTTTCTAAATGTAATTTTGTTCTTGCATCAAAATATATTTCTCTTTCTTTATTGCCTTTTCCAAGAACAATACAAGATCTATTCACAAAGTCTATGTCATTAATATTTAATTGGACTAATTCTCCAACTCTAACACCTGTTGATGATAAAAAATCAATAATTGCTAAATCTCTTATATTATTACAACCATCTCTTAATTTTTCAAGTATTTCATCATTATATGTTTCCTTAATCAATATTTGAGTTTTAATTTTATGTATTCTTCTAATTGGACTTTTAATAATAAAATCTTCATCTTCAAGCCAAGAAAAATAACTTGATAAAATTCTTCTAATATTATCAATTGTTACATTACTGCAATTATTTATTTTTTGATAATTAGACAAATAGTTTCTTATATCATTTGTATCAATTAATTTAACATTTTTTTCAATACTTTTATACATCATATCAATTGTTATTTTATAATAATTAATTGTTCTGTCAGAACATCCTTCTAACTTTTTTGAAGATAGAAAACAAGAAATATAATCAATAGAAACATTTAATTCATTGTCACAATTTTTTACAATTACTTTTCCATACAAGCAATGATTTAAAGCATTCTTTAATTTTTCAATTTGATAATTATTTAAAACACAACTCATGTCTGATAAAACCTTTTTAACAAAATTATCATTCACTAATAATCACCTAGCTCATGTTCAATCTGATTAATTATTTCTTTTTCTTCTCTTTCGAGTTCATAAGATAAATAATTCATAGCTTGATTAATAAATTTCTTATAATTTAATTCTTGATAAAAATATTTTTCTTTAATCTTATTATATCTATCAGAATTATATCCTAATTTCTTTAAAACATTATAATATTCAGCTGTACTCATTTCAGTATCAAGAGTAGTAGACATTCGAAGTAGACTACTTGGATCTTGATTATAATTTGATTTTTTAATCCAATTTGTAAAAACTTTTAATGTTTGATTATAATTAAGATTTGCTAACTGACATATTTTATATAGTTCTTTTGCTATGTCATTTATAGTATCTTGTTTTTTATAATCTCTACTTTTAAATTTCAAATCATTTATATGCTTACTTATAAAATCTTTTTCTCGGTTCATAAAACCAGTAGATTGATAAATTTTATAATTAAATAATATTTCATTTCCGATTTTAGAGTACAATTTATTTAATTGATTTTCATAATAATTTTTATTCTTATTAGAACTTGACTCACCATAAATAGCAGTTAATTCTTTTTGATGTTCATCTAATAACCTTAAGTATTTTGAATAATTATATTTAACTGAATCATGCATTAATATATATTTAATAATATCATCTAATTCATTTTTATAAAGTTTCATATTTTTTGAATTATATTGTAATCTTCCAGTCTTTGGTAATATAGAATAAAAATCTACTAATTTTGAATTCAATTCTTTTCTATATTTATCTCCAAATAATTTTTGATTCTTTATTTTAGTTAATTCTTTTAAATTAACATCACCTGTTATTTTAGTAAACTCTTGATCTCTTAATCTATAAAACTTTTCATTATCAATTAAGTAATTAGCAATATTACTTTTTAAATTATGAATACAACTATATGGTATTCTAGGATCTGATATAGTTTTATGATGTTCATAAAAATTAATATGCAAATGTGGATTATTAGTATTTCTATGTAAACTACAATACCAACTAACATTATTTAGTTTTAATCCCATTTCACTTAAAAGAGTAGGAATAATATTTTTTGTTAATTGAAAATAATCTTGTTTTGTTATCAAACCATTATTAATAGCAAAGTCAGGTGGGAAAGAAATAACTAGACTCCAAAGCGTACCTTTAGAATCTAGTTTATTAATTTCTATTAAATCTCTTTTAGCATCGATATCACCATTCATACTCCAAGTAAAACATTCTTTATCTTCATATAGACATGAATCATTATTAGCAAATAATAAATAATCTTTTAATAAATCATTTTCATCAACACTTGTTGCATCGGCTTTTTTCTTATCACTTATATAACTAATTGTTTTACTAACACTATGTCTTAAATTACTACATTTTTGATATTTAGTTCTTACAACAATAGAACTACTCATCTTCGATATTCTTCTTTCTAGCTGACATCTTTCTTATATCTTTAAGTATCTCTTCATGTGCAACTTCCGTTATAGGATGATCAATTATTGATAGATGTAGTTCATCTTTTGTTTGTGGAACTTTTAAATGTTGCATAAAGATATCTTGTTGTTTTAATAACCATCTTGTATTAAATTCAACTCGGTTAAGAACAACCATTAATTGTTTAAAATTCGGGTCACTACTTTTTTTATAAGCAACATCAAATAAAGAAATAAATCGTTCCTGACTTTCACTTAATTTTTCAGTTTCAATTTTTTCTCTTACTGCAGTATAAACAAATTGTGATATATTCATTTTATATTTATCAGATATTAAATTGATTTCTTTCTTCTCATCATCAGTTACACGAATAGTTATTCTTTCATCTCTCATTACTTTTTATCCTTATCGTTATCAATTAGAATATTTAGATTTTCAAGAACAAACTCTTTTACTTTTAATTCAATAAAATCTTGTTGAGTCATTTTAAGTTTGGTTAAAACTTTCTTTAAAGCTTCATTTAATTTGTTATCAATTTTTCCTTTAACTATACAATCATTATTTATAAAATCACCTCCATATTTTTATTTATTTGATGAACATTAATATGAACATCAATTTTAATAGTTTTATCTAATTTCGTGTACATTTTTCTGTATTGCTTTTTATCAGGATAAGTGTGGCTGACAATCAACATCGCCAGTGGCGAGTTAGCCCTAAATATAAGGGGTTATGAGTTTTTACTTTGTCATACAATTTTCACTATGTACTCCATTTTGTCTAACAAGATTTAAGCTGTTTTTAAGTAATATTAGCAATTGTCATCCAAAAAGTATAACAAAATAGAGCATATTTAAGCCTCATTTGTACACTTTTTCAAAATTTAATAAATTAATATGTTTAACAATTTGTACATTAAATATCTACATTTTTATCTAAATCAAATAATATTCCATATTTATCTTCTAATAAACTAATAGTAGCATTATATACTTCATCAATAATACTTTTATCTTTAACTTGCATTTTTACAAGTTCATAAACTAAATTATAATCAATTAATCGTTTATTATCCTTATTTAAAATACCTGCTATTTGATAAGCAAGTAACTCAGAATTTAAATATATTTGTGTTTCTTTTTCTTCCATAAACATCCTCCTATATACCTTTTTTAAATCCATCAACTATTGTGGATGGATCTACTAAATATTGTTTGTTGAAACTAATAATTGGACTCATTAACATAAAATGTAAATGAATTCCTGTACTTCTTCCTGTTGTACCTATGACACCAATTTTATCTCCTGCAACAACAGGTTGGTCTTTAGAAACTACTATTGAATCATCTAACATATGTCCATAAGCTGAATAATAAACTATACCATTAAATTCATGTTTAACATAAACATAATTACCTAGACCATCAGCAGAGTAGCCAACTTCTTCAACAATACCATTGGCACTTGCTAATATTTCAGTACCTGCAGGAGCAGATAAATCTATTCCTGTATGGTATGCATCTCCACCATTAATTGGATCAGTTCGACCACCGAAGTTGGATGTAATAGTGTATCTAATATTTTCATTAAATGGTATTTGAAAGTATTCAGTAGCGATAGATGATGCGTCACCACTTTCACTATTTGATACTAACATAACTAAAAAAAGAATTAATATTAATGATAAGCCCATTGATGAAAATATAAACTTTAAAGCAAGTTTATAATCATCCATTTATCTTCCTCCTGCACTACCAAACAATTCTTTTTCTTCTTCTCTTAAATGAACTTGAATAGGTAATCTTGTATCTTGACCTACAACAAATAAGCCTTGACCTTTACCAGCAGTAGTCAGAAATTGAACTTCAGACTGACTTAAATTCATCATCTTTTGTACTGATTCAATTTCTCTTTGACCTTGAGCCATGACTAAAATATATGAACTATTATCAACGATAACTTGTCCATATCTTTCTAATCCTTGAGCAGTATAATCAATAAAGTTTTGTGAGATAGTCCATAACCCACCATTAAACTTTCTAATTCTTTTACTAGCTCGTTTTAGAAAATCTATACCATCATGATTGTTAGGATCAATTAATAAATGTGATTCATCACAAACAAGAATTACTTGCTCATCACGATTTCTACTAATTTCATTCCAGCACCATGATAATATATTAAAGAATTGAGTTTTTAAAATAGTATCATCAGAATCTACTAAACTATGTATATCTAAAACTATAAAGTCAGTATTTTTATCCACATTAATTGTGGATATTCCATTAAACAATTTAGCATCAGCACCAATAGTTGCTCGTTTTAACATTGAACTAATTTTTTCTAATGATTCAATTACATTTCTAGAATCTTTATTAGCTTTGGCTATTTTTAATTTATCACAAACTTTATTATATAAATGAGACATTATAGGATAGTCTTTACTTGTTAATTTTGATAAATCAGTATCAAAATCTATTCCCTTATCTTTATAAACTTCTATTAATATTTCTTCAATCTTTGTAAGTTCATAAGCATTTAAATCTTGAAGATAATACTTTATAAATGTTCTAAAAGTTTGAAAATGTCTTGATAAATCATTATTACTATTATCATCATTTTCATCAGCACCATGTCTAACTTCAAGTGGATTTATCATACCAGCAGTTCCAGTACCAGCATCTATCCAAGCACCATCAACACCCTCACATAGGTCTTTATATTCACGTTCAGGATCTATGATTATTACTTTAGAGCCACGACACCAAACACCACGAACTAGTTTTTTAATTAGAGTGGATTTACCACTACCTGATTTACCAACTATAACTGCATTAGAATTATTTCTCTTATTAGTTCTTTTCCACATATCAAAGAATACTAAACCATTTAAAGCATCATTTCCAAGCATAATAGAATCGCCATCATCTTGTAAACTTTGAAAGATAAATGGAAATGAAGATGCGATGGTCATCATTGGAATAGGTAAGCCATGTTGTTTAGCCATATCATTATACATGGTAGGTAAACACATCTTTAATCCTCGTTCTTGTTCAAACATTAAATCAGCTCCACCAAATCCATAAGATGAAAGAGCTGATTTTAATTCTTTTTTAGTTTTATTTAATTCTTCTTTTGTTTCTCCATAGCATAAAAAATTAACACATAAGTTAGCAAACTTTTCATGTTCTCTATCTATACGATTTACTAACTCAACATAATCTTCCATTTGGTTATGTAAAATAATTTGATCGTTATAATCGTTTATATTAATCATTTTTGATTTTACTTCAGACATACTTTTCTTAAGAGTATTACTTATATCTTGAGTGTTAGTTGGATTAATGTTAATAACCATTCTTGTATGATTAATATTAGCAACTGCACCAAGCCATCCAACATTTACAATTGATGGGTAGGAAACTAGTGTTACTACTGAAACATAAGCATCACCTAACATTAGCTCTTTTTCGCTAATTTTAAGCCCATTGGGAGCAATTTTCTCTTTAAATGACCTAGTTATACCTGTTGCATCTTTCTTGAAAATATCAAGGGATGTGACAGGATTTAACATTACATAAAGTATATCTCGCCATTCTTCACTTTTGATTCTTTCGCTATTTAAACCAATAGAAGTAAAATCTTGAATTAAATCAGTTAGTTTTTGATTTAATAATTTTTCATTATCATTTATTTCTTCAACAATTAAATAGAACTCTCGATTAACAACTGATTTCGATGTATTTAATGAACTAATAAATTCAAAATCTTCATCTAGCAACTTTTGTTTTTTCTTGTTTTTAGAGTTCTTACATTTACCTTTTAGAATATTTAAATTATCTTCTAAATTAATTGGTTTATCCAAACAAAATATTTTAATAGAATAGTCAATACTATTTAAAACTTTTTTTAATTGGCTAACTTTTATTTGTTGTTCTTCATCAAAGAGTAATGATAAATTGATGGAGTTAATTTTAATTCCACCAACTAGATTTCCATTATCAAGATATATGTAATTATTCCATACATCTTGAAAGGGCAAAAAATCTAACATCGTTTTTGGAATTCTTTTATATTTAATTTTTTTATTCTTGTCTTTTGATCCTATTTAATATCCCTCCCAATATCTATCATTAGCTTTAATATTTCATTTTCGCATTTGTTATTTTGAATATTATTTTTCTTGATTTCTGATAGTCTATTATCCATATCAATTAATTTTCTAATATAGTTAGACATAGTCATTCTTTTCGAGTATGCATTTCTTTTAAGTATTTTCTTTTCTTTTTTATCTAATCGAATAGTTACTCGAGTATTATATAATTTTAATCTATTATTCATATATACCTCTTTGAATAACATCAAAGTGTTTTTCAATTCCTTTTAAATCAAATTTACGAAGTATACCCATATTTAATTTAGCAACAGGTAAGTCAATATAGTTATAATTATAAACACCTACAAATTCTTTAATAATTCTATATTTTTTTAATTCTTTTAAAACTCCATTATGTTCAATTGCTGGATTCAAAAAGACACAACCATCATCAATAAATGCATCATTTACATCTATTGTAATGTCGTGTCCCTCGTTTTTATTTTCATATCTTAATCTTATTCTCTTATTGTTATAAGATAAGACACTAATATTAAATTGTTTTCCTTTAATTTTTATTTTATTTCTTTTACTAATAATCATTCCTCCTATATACCAATATTTATATTAATATCTTTTAAATCTTCTATTTTTGAAACTCCAATAGAATCATATTCTTTTAATTTTTCTAAATCAAATTTAACATATTCATAAGTTCCATAGTTATATGATAAAAATCCATACGATTCAGCAATTATTCCTTTATTTTTTAATTCGTTTAATAATACTTTAGAACAATTTTGAAAATCACCATTTATAAATCCCTCATCTATTTCGCAAATTGGAAGTTCAGGCAAATTTATAGTCACATCAGCATACAATTCTTTGTCTTTATCATATAAAAGTATTGCCAATCTATCATTATCTGCATAACTTGTTATTTGAAAATAATAATCTTCATTATTTAAATTTATCGAATTTTTCATATATCTTTATGCCTCATATCTATTTCGTACTTTTCTTCTAAATTAATTTGTAAATTATCAAATATCTTTTCACATAATATTGGATCATTAAATAATGAATAAACTTTATCATATACAAAATCAAAGTTTAACTCATCTTTATAACTTTTTATTAAAACCTCTTCAATTCCTTTTGTAAAATAATCTGCAAGTTCTTCCATCTTAAACATATCTTTATTATTTAATACTGATAAAATGGTTTCTTTTACAGCATCAAGTTCACTTCCACCAAATCCTAATTTTTGTAATTCTTCAACTATTTTATTTGTTGTTTCTGTATTTTCTTTATTAATTACTATTCCTCCTTTTTTAACCAACAAAAAAAGACCAACATTAAGCTGATCTAATTGTTAAATTGTAATTTGTTATTTCAATTAATCTTCTTTTAAGGACAAAAGCCATTATGATTTTTATAATATGCTTGTAAACTTTTATCTATACTATCTACAGAAGTAGTATCTATAGCTGTTAAGTCTATTTTATCTTTTTTATCTTTCTTTTTTATTAATAGCTTATTATCTTCTTCTATAACATTATAAAAATAATATTTATCCGTTTCATTTGAATAACAACGGAAAGTTGCAATATCATTACCTACTTCAGTTTCAGTATCTTGAACTATAGATGTTGTTAAATATAAGCATGTGATAATTAAACTTATTAAACTTGGTACAAAAAATAATAATTTTATACATTTCTTATTGGATTCATTAAATATATAACCTAACATATTTACAATAAGCAATGGAATAAATCCTAATAAAATAATAAATCCACATGTTCTATATGAATATGCATTTAAGCTCTCTATATGAAATACATAAGGAATAGCAAAATATACTAATACTGCTAGTCCAGCAATATTTAACATATTAATCAATATTTTAATAAATTTATAATTTTTTTGCTTTTTCGAAATATATTTAATCATTCTATCATCTTCTTTCAATAATGTATCTAACGAAATATTAAAATCATTACTAATTTTCACAAGAGTTTCTAAATCAGGATAACTTTTTTCATTTTCCCAATTAGATATCGTTTGTCTTGTAACATAATATTTTTCTGCAAAGTCATCTTGATTTAATTTATTATCTTTTCTAATTTTTACTATTCGTTTGCCTAACTCCATATTTTTTCTCCTTTCGTAAAAATCATATTATTAAAATGATAGAAAGTCTAGCAAAGTATCTTTGCAATCATCAATTCTAGATAGCAAACAATACTTACTATATTAATTTAACAAATTACTATTTGGCTTTAAGTATATTATACACTGAAAACAATTAATTTTAAACAACTTCATACAAGTATTATCTTTTTTGTTCTATACCCCAGCCACTATCACAACTCATACTTTTATAGATAGAATATCCACTACCAGATGTAGGAAGAATATTCCATGCATTGTTATATACTGCAACAACTGATGAGTAAGACGCAGGACATACAACGCCACTTCCACTTACATAGCAAATATTATATCCTGCATTTCTTAATTTAGTTAACTGAGAATTTGCGTTGGAAACACTTCTTGTTCCAAAAGTAGCAATACAATTATATTCTGCAATATTAATTGTGAATCCAACTGCATAATCAGGTTGTGTCCATGTAGTCCAAGCAGTAAATCCATTTAAATAATAGAAATTAGAATCATAACCTAATGCTCCAGCACTTGTATTTGGTGTAGTAATGGTAGAACCATATTTATTGTAAGTTGTTAATCTATGAACACCATTTAAATAAAAATGTCCCTCGTAGGTATT
>JAQVMY010000038.1 GCA_028703405.1 Bacilli bacterium | reverse complement strand
ACTTTATTTCTACTAATTTTTTATTTTTATAAAAAAAATCAACTCATTTCTGAATTGACATTTATCTTATCAATTGAACAAAGTTCAACTGGATTCTTTAATGGTACGGGAGATGAGACTTGAACTCACACAGTATCACTACCAAAGGTGTTTGAGACCTTCGCGTCTACCATTCCGCCACTCCCGCAAATACATACAGATTATATCATAACTCAATATAATCTGTATATTCAAAATTTATTTATTTTCTATATATTTTGATTGAAATAACTCCGATTCAACTATTTCAGATTCTTCAACTGGATTTACCTTTGGTAATTCATCGAGACTTTTGATTCCTAAAATATCTAAAAATTTATCTGTTGTTTTGTATAAAAATGGTCTTCCAGGTAAGTCAGAACGACCTATCTCACATATTAATTCTCTCGCTTGAAGTTTTCTTACCATATGACTACTAGAAACCCCACGAAGTTCATCAACCATGGTTCTAGTAACTGGTTGGTTATAAGCAATAATTGCCAACACTTCCAAAGCCGCATTAGTTAATGGTTTATTTTCATCAAGTTCTACTAATTTTTCATAAAATTCATTATATAAACTTTTAGTTACTAATTTATAAACATTTCCATATTTTTCCAGCTGTAGTCCTCTACTATCACCTTTATAATTTTCCAAAAGTACATTAGTTAAACCTTCAACTTCTTCAGGACTTATTTCTAAAATGGTTGCAATCTCATCACGCTGTAATCCATCATCGCCACATAAAAATAATAAACCTTCTAACGCTGCTAATAAATTCAATCTAATCACTTTCCTTTACTGTTAAATAAATTTTTTGAAAATTATGTTTCTGGATAATATCTAAATATTGTTTTTTTGACAATTCTAAAACTGATAAAAAAGTAACAATAATAAATTCACGATTATACTCTTCAAAAAGTTCTATAAAATCTATTTTTTTCTTAATCTTTAAAAGTTTTTTTATTTCATCACTTCTTTTAGAAACAGAATATTCCTTTTGAGTTATTTTAGTGTTAAGAGGTTTTTCATCCTCTAGTCTTTCCAAAAACATATTGAAAGCATTAATAAAATCATCTAAATTAACATCTGTTGGAACCTCTTCAATATCTTCAGGCATAAATTGTTTTAAATCGCTAGGCTCTTTACTATGTATTAAACGACGTTGTTCCTCTAAGTCTTTTAATTGTTCAGTTACATCTTTATATTGTTTGTATAATATTAGCTTATTAATTAATTGTGTTCTTGGATTTTCCTCGTATTCATCATCTTCAATAGATTTATTATTTGGCAATAAAACTATTGATTTCATTTCAATAAGTTCTGCAGCCATTACTAGATATTCGCTAGCAATATTTAAATTTAATTTTTCCATTTCATTAATATAGTTTAAATATTGATTAGTAATTTCATCAATACTTATATCAAAAATATCAATATCACTTTGTTTAATTAAATGAAGAAGAAGATCTAAAGGACCTTCAAACTCATTAATATTTATTGTATAATCCATCATAACACATCCAATTTATTTATTACCATGGCCATACTTTATCAACGAATGCTGAAATTTCAGGCAAGAAACTAATCCACAAAAATATAATAAGTGCGATTAACAAATATATTTTAGCTTCTTTATCTAATTTAGGAATCCTCATAAAATCAACCTCTCTTATTTCGTATACATAAATAATATCATAAAAAATCAGTTTAGACAATGTTTTTCTAAGTTATTGAACTGCCAGCAACATAGCCTGTTGCTAGAGCAATAGTAATGTTATATCCACCTGTTGAGCCATGAACATCTAATAACTCACCAACAAAATATATACCATGATTTATGGTAGATTCCATTGTTTGATTGTTGATATATCTAAGATCAACTCCACCACCAGTAATAAGACTTGTTTCAACCATAAAACTATTTTTAATATAAATCTTATAATTAATAATATTATTAATTATAATTCTTTTATTTTTATTAGATATAATAGTTATTTTATCAGAACCATTTATTTTACTAACACCTAAAATGTATTTAGTTAAACGACTCGGTAAAAATTCCTTAATGAAACTTTTAATTTCTTTTTTAGGATTATACTCACTCATTTTTTCAAATAAGCTTTCCTCAGTTTCATCAGGTAAAAAATTAATAAAAATGGCTACTTCTTCCTTATTTTTAAATTCATGATAAACATATTCACTTATTTTAAATACAGCAGGACCACTAACACCTTTATGTGTAAATAATATCGATCCTTCTTTAACAATATTATTTAATTTTATTTTAACCGATTCAATAGTAATTCCAGTTAGTGGTAATGGTTCTAATAATTTAAGGGGAACTTGAGCTGGATAGAGTTCCGTTAAAGGCTGATTTAATTGATTAGCAAATTTGTAACCATCGCCAGTAGAACCTGTTTTAGGGTAACTTCTAGAACCAGTTGCAACTATAACATTAACAGTTCTAAAACTTCCAATATTAGTATAAATTGTATATCCAATATCATTTGAAATAATATCAATTACTGAACAATTATAATTAATGAAAACATTATATCTTTTTAGTTCACTATATAAAGCATCAACAATTAATGTAGAATCATCACCTTTAGGAAATACTCTATCATTGTCTTCAACCTTTAAAGCAACACCTAAATCACTAAAATAATTATATATTTGTTTAGGACCAAAAACATTTAAAGAATATTTTAAAGAATTAGAATTAACTGATACCTCTTTACAAAAATTATTAACATTTTTTAAATTAGTTAGATTACATCTTCCACCGCCAGTAATTAATAATTTTTTACCTAAATTACTATTCTTTTCAAGAAGTAACACCCTTTTATTATTTCTAGCAGCCGTAATTGAAGCCATCATACCTGCAGGACCAGCACCAATAACAATAACATCATACATGTTTATCACCTTTCAAATATAATATCATTTATAGTTTTGTTAAACAACAAAAATTTAAAAGAACACTAAATCGTGCTCTCTAATTTGTGTTAGTATAAATTTAAAAATTATTTTTCAGTTATTTAATATCTGATTTATTAAAAACAAATTTTATAGGACTATCTAACAGACTATCTTTGAAGTAAAAAGAGTAATTTTCGTTATCCTTTACATCATATGCAATTTGACCTTTCAGTAAATCATTGGGCATAACTGAACCATCCAGTTGGCTATTAATTGAGTTAGTAAGCATAGCGTATTGTCCTTTTTCACCAGTGCCATCTTTTAATTCAAAAGACAATATGGATGAAATTACTAAATCTTCATTACCTTTGTTTTCAATTGTTAAATCAATAATAACAAAATAATCATTATCAGGTTCAGTATAACTTTGACAATCACCATCATATTCCCAAAAACATTCTTTTTCAATTTTTTTAATTTCGTTTATTTTGATAGTTATTTTATCATTTATTGTTGCACTTTCTCCGATTTTGAATTCTCTAGTTTGTTTCCCGTCTTCATTTTTTGAATTTGTTTCTGTACAGCCAACTATTCCAAATGAAACGACCAACATAATTAAAACCATTAATATTTTTTTCACATTTACACCTCCCATCTGAAATCTATATTAAAAATTTACATTAGCATTTTTAATCGTAATTATTTATCAAAACTTTCATTTCAGTTTTTTTATAAAAAAAACTCATAAAAACTTTAAAGTCTATACGAGCCCTTCACTATTAAGATTATATCACGATTAGCAATGTTTGACAATATTTTCACAATATTCATTATATTTAAGCGCAAAAAAAGAACACTAAATTGTGTTCTTTTTTTATATTCTTTTGGCCTTTTCTGCTCTAACAACTCGATTATTTAATTTTTTGTTATATATTTTTTTTATTACTTCATCAACAACCTTATTATCAACATCCATAAAAGTAAATTTAGTTAAAATTTCAATATTAGTAAAATTATCTTTATCTACTTTAGTTACATCTTTTAAGAAATCAAGTAATGTTCCGCGTTTTAAATTATCCATTTTACCAATTGTTAAAAATACTCTTGTTGAATTAGAATCTGATTTACTTATTTTTTCAACAAATTTTAAGTCTTTATTAAAGTCTGATCCTAATTCTTTTTCAAATACAACTTTTAATAGTCCAGCTGAAAATCTCATTAAATCATCTTTATTCATATCACGAACATATTTAATATAATCAGTATGTTCTTTATCTTCAACTACTTCATTGATGCTATTTAAAATATTTTGATATTTAGCTTCATAAATATCATTTAATTGTGGCAATTCTTGTTTATCGATTTTACAGTTCGCAAATTTTTCAATGTCATTTAAAAAACGAACTTCACGAGATGTTGCTAAAGTGATAGCTTCTCCTTCATTATTAACTCTTCCTGTACGACCGATACGATGAATGTAAGATTCAATATCTTGAGGTAAATTATAATTTATAACACAAGTTATGTTATCAACATGAATTCCTCTAGCCGCAACATCAGTTGCGATTAAATATCTAAAGGCACCCATTTTAAATCGTTCTAATGTTTGTATTCTCATATTTTGAGCAATATCACCATGCATTGCTTCAACACTATAATTTCTTTTGGAAAGTTCAGTAACTAATCTATCCACATCTCTTTTGGTTTGGCAGAATATTAGTCCTAATTTAGCAGATTTTAAATCTAAAACTCGGCATAATGCTTCTATTCTTGTTTTTTCCGTTACTAAACAATAATATTGTTTAACATTAATTGATGTTTTACTTGTTGCTTCGATTGAAATAAAACGATAATCTGCTTTCATATATTGTTCTGCAAGTTTTTTTATAGTATTTGGCATGGTTGCTGAAAACAATAAAACTTGTTTATTAGCATTAGTTTTATTAAAGATAAATTCAATATCTTCCAAAAATCCCATATTTAACATTTCATCAGCTTCATCTAAAACAAAAAATTCTAAATCTTGAATGTTTAATACTCTTCGTTTTATCAAGTCCATAACACGCCCTGGAGTTCCAACAACAATATCGACTCCTTTTTTTAAGGCTTTAATTTGAGTATCAACGCTAGATCCCCCATAAACTGCTAATACATTAAATTTACTTGATGTATTTAAAGTATCAAATTCCTCGCTAACTTGTAGTGCAAGTTCTCTAGTTGGCGTTAAAACAATTGCTTTAACAAAATTTGTTTTAACATTAATTTTAGATAAAATACTAGTTGCAAATGCTAATGTTTTACCTGTTCCTGTTTGAGCTTGTCCAATAACATCATTACCTTCCATAATTAAAGGAATGATTTCTTCTTGTATTTTGCTCGGTTTATCAAAACCTAATTTATCAATTGATTTTAATACATTTTCTGATAAACCAAGTTCTGTAAATTTTTTATTATTCATACATTTCCTCTTTCCAAAGGTTAATTATAGGCTATTTGGGAGGTTTATACAAGTAAAATCGTAATAAATGCAAAATATGTTGAATAAAAAAGCATCTAATACATACTCTATATTTTTTTTACAAACTTTCTTATTTTTGAAATCTCATCATGTTTTTCGAGATTGTAAAGATTAGATATTCTTAATAAATCTTTATCTAAATACTCATTATCATTATTCATGTCATATAGTTTTAATATTTTGTAACGCATTGCTTCATCATCTAATTCAACAAAATCAAGTATGTCAGATACACATTTAATTTTATTTTTAGTTATGGTTTGATCGGCAACGTTTATATTAGTAGTGTACAATAAAAAATATATTATTATCGATAATTTGTCAATATTACTATCAAAAAGGTGACCATTATAATATTTCTTATCAAACAACCACGAATTATAATAAGGGCGGATTAAACTCGATATATCCCTTGTTGGTAAATTTTCTATTTGAAAACCATCATAATCAATTAAAGTTACTTTTTCAGAGTCAGGATTATATCTAACATTTCCACGAGTTAAAAGATCAGGAATAATAATTCCCTTTTCATGGCATTTTTTAACTTCTTTTTCTAGGTTATAACAATATTTAGCAATTACTTCAATTGTTTGATTTTGGATGTTTTTATTAAAAAAATTAGAAAACGTATCATCATTTATTTTATCCATAGTATAAACAACAAAATCATTATTATCATAGACAATTTTTTCGGGTAATGAAATTGAGTTTATTTCCTTAAACTTTTTAGAAATACGAACTTTAGTTTCTTTAACGAATATAAACTTTTCGTACTCCAACTGGTTTTGAAGTTTAAAACGGTCGAATAATTTTAATATTGAACCATCTTCCAATTCAATTATTATAGCCTCACTACCACTTGTAATTAACCTGCAACTAGGTGATAATAAAGTTTTTACATCCACACGTTCCATTAACTATACCTCTTTCAATTCGAATCTTTTTCTTTTCTTATTTTTTTGTATATTTCCATCACAAATAAAATTGGTAAAGACATTAAGAATATATATTTAATATGCTCAACTGGAATAGGTACAACTTTTAAAAATTTACTTAGTGCAGTTTCAGTTACTATTAGATGTAATATTAAAGTCGCACCAATTCCAATATATATAAACGGGTTACTTTTAAAATGAATTTTAAAGATTGAAGTTTTTTCACTTCGACAATTAAATACATGAACATTTTGAATAAAAACCATTAATAATAGAATATAACTACGAGCTAGTGTAATTTCCAAATTCAAATGCTTGATTAAATAATACCAAACTATCCATACAACTATTCCAATAACTGACGCTGCTATTAACGTTTCTTCTTTTAATCGTTTATCAAATATCTTTTCTTTAGGAGATCTTGGAGGTTCATCCATAATTCCTTCTTCAGCACTTTCAAATGATAGAGCGATATCTTGAATACCATCAGTTACTAAGTTAAGCCATAATAACTGAACAGCTACTAATGGAATTGGTAAATTAAATAAAATAGATAAAACAACAAATAAGACTTCCCCTATCCCACAAGATAACAACATATAGATAACTTTTCTAACATTACTATAAGCAATCCGACCTTCTTCAATTCCAGAAACTATTGATAAAAAGTTATCATCTGTAATAATCATTGAGCCTGTTTCTTTAGCAACATCAGTTCCACTACCAACAGCAATGCCTATGTTTGCAGCTTTCATAGCTGGGGCATCATTAACCCCATCACCAGTAACTGCTACAAATTCTCCCATACGTTTATATGATTCAATAATTTCAAGTTTTTGTAAAGGTGTTACTCTAGTAAATACTTTTTTTTCTTTAATAAATATATCAAATTCAGCATATCCCTTTTTGAAATATGCATCAATATCATTACCAGTTGTTACTTCATCATAATTACTAGCGATTCCTAATTCTTTTGATATAGCAAAAGCCGTTAATGGATGATCACCTGTTATCATAACAACTTTAATACCAGCATTGCGACAATGTTCAAGTGACGCTACTGCTTCTTTACGGATTGGATCAATAAAACCAACCAGCCCAACTAAAGTTAAATCAGGAATATCCTTATCTTCGTAACCTTCAGCTTCAACAAAATCATTTTTAATTCCTTTAGCAAGTGCTATTACACGATAGCCCATACTCGCTAATTTTTCATTTTGTTCTTTTATCTTAGACTCATTAATAGATACAGATTTATTATTTATATCCATTGTCTTACAAAATGACATAACTTTTTCAACTGAACCTTTAACAGTACAATAAATATCTTCATTTTCTTTATAAAAAACAGCTGAATATTTATTTTCTGATTCATATGGTATTTCACCAACTATATTATCTTTTAAATTTTCATCAACTTTTAGTTTATACGCTAATGAAAGAAAAGCAACATCAATTGAATCACCATGGTTTATCCAAATACCATTTTCTTTTTCTAATTTAGCCTCATTATTTAATAGTCCAAGTTCCGCTAATTTTTTAGCACCCAAAACATCACTACCATCACTAGTAGCAAGAACTTGACCAGCATCATTATATCCAACACCTTCAACCTTAAATGTTGTATCATCAGGTAATAGAACAATTTTAGCTGTTTGTTCATTTAATGTTAATGTTCCCGTTTTATCACTAGCAATAACTGTACAACTACCTAAACTCTCAACCGAATTTAATTTCTTAACAATAACATTTTTCTTAGCCATTCGATTTGACGCAATTGATAGAGATAGTGTTAGCGCAAAAGGTAGACCCTCTGGGATTGCTGAAACTGATAATGCAACAACAATAAAAAATATATCCTTTCCTGCAATACCTTTATAATATAAAATAAGGGCAATAAGTACAGCTACAATAGCCGTTACTACTCCAATTTGCTTAGTAAATTTTTCCATTCTAATAACTAATGGAGTTTTAGTATCCTCTGACAATAAAACAGTTGATGCTATTTTACCAATTTCAGTATTAGTACCGGTAGCAGTAACAACCCCATGACCACGACCACTAATAACAGAACTTCCTGCATAAGCCATATTTTCCCTATCAGAAATACCGATGTCCTCAAGAAATGGCTCGCTTACTTTAACTGATGCAAATGACTCACCTGTTAAAACAGATTCATCAATCGCTAAATTATAGCAATCAATAATTCTTAAATCAGCAGATATTTTAGCACCTGGTTCCATATCAACAATATCACCAACAACTAAATTTTCAGAATCAATTTCAACTTCGTTATCATCTCTTACTACTTTAGCTATAACTTTGATTAAGTTTTGAAGACTTTCAGCACTTCTACTAGCTTTCCATTCTTGATAAGTACCAATAAAAGCATCTAATAAAATAACTATCGTTATAAAAATAGCATCAATTGTTTCTCCTATAATTAATGATAATATTATAGTAATAATTAATATATATTTAATAGGGTCTTTTAATTGCTCAAAGAATATGAAAAGAACATTTTTTCTTTTACCTTTAGGTAAAATATTTTTACCATATTCTTTTAATCTTTTATTTATTTCATCATTTGTTAACCCACTTTTTGTTGTTTCAAAAGCAGATAATGTTTCCTCAACTGTTTCTTTATACCATAATTTTTCTTGTTCCATATTTTATTCTCCAATTCATAATATGATTATATCACTTTTTATAACTATTAAAATTATTTAAACATTTTTTCAAAAGATATAGGAATCTCTGTTTCAAAATGCATTATTTTTTTAGTAATCGGATGAACAAATTCTAAAATATGAGCATGAAGTCCTAAACGTTTTAGAGGATTAGATGTGGATCCGTATTTTTCATCACCAATGATACTATGTCCAATATCTTTCATATGAACCCTAATTTGGTTTTTACGACCTGTTTCAATATCGATTTGCAGCAACGAATAAAAATTATTACTTTTAATAATCTTATAGTTAGTAATAGCTTCTTGTCCTATCCCAGGTTTATTACTAGAATAAACCCTATTTGTTTTAGTAGATTCTAACCATGATTTAATTCTATCCTTGTTTTTTTTAGGGCACCCTTCTACTATCCCTATATAAATTCTTTTAGTAACAATCTCATTCCAATTTTTTTGAAGTTCAAGTTTAAGATTTTCATTTTTAACAAACATCATCACCCCACTAGTATCTCGGTCTAGACGATGAACAATAAATATTTTTAATTTAGGATTTTGTCGTTTTACATACTCCATAACCATTTTATAAGCTGTATTTAATTTTTCATTAGTAGTTGATATAGATAATAATCCTGGTTTTTTGTTAATAACAAGCAAATCATCATCTTCATAAATAATATCTAAAGTATTATCATAACCATCATTTATTTGGGCAACCTTTATCATTACAACTTGTCCTTTTTTCAAAGGATAATCAAACTTTTTCACAACTTTGTTATTTATTAAAATATTTCCTCTACCTAATAGTGATTTAATATTATTCTTAGATTTACCTTTAATTTCTGCATATAAGAACTCAAGTAATGGCATATCTTT
>JAQVMY010000113.1 GCA_028703405.1 Bacilli bacterium | reverse complement strand
GGTTCTATAATAAATAGTGTTGGTGGAAAAAATCAACACTATTTTATGTTTAATATAAAAGAGACACAAACCAAAGACTTTTGATACAATGTAATTGCAATAAAACATTGAAAGGAATGGTTTTATGTCTCATACTGATTATACTAGAAATATTTTAAATATTAAAGATAGAAACATATATTTTTCTGAAAATTGTTTAGAAGTTAAAAAAATTAAAGGAATAATGACAAAAGTATTTTATGGAGTTTTAACATATATCCCTACTCACTGTGATAAATGTGGTTGTTTAAATGAAGGGCATGACGATATTATAAAATGGGGATTTAAACGTAATTGTATTGTCAAATTACCTAAATTATCTGGATATAATACTATTCTTAAACTCACTAAACAAAGGTATTATTGTAAACATTGTAATGATACTTTTATAGCTACAACATCACTCATTGATAAATACAAAAGTATATCTAGAAATTCAGAACTTCAAATTAAACTTGACTTAATGGATAAAATAAGTGAAAAAGATATTTCTAAAAGAAATAATGTATCTCATAACAAGGTAAATCGAATTATGGATGAAATATCAATTAAGACTGTTTTACCAGGAACCTTACCAACAATTATGAATTTTGATGAATTTAAAGCTACCAAAGACACCTTAGGAAAAATGGCATTTCTTATTACTAACAACGAAACTGGTCAGGTATTTGATATATTAGAATCTAGGAAGTACAATTATTTAGATAAGTATTTTAGAAGATATGGTAAGAATCAACGAGATAAAGTTAAATTTATTATTACTGATATGTATAAACCATATCTAAAATTAAGTAAAGCACTATTTAAAAATGCAGAAATAGTAATTGATAGATTTCATATAGTTGGACAAGCATATACTGCTTTAAATATCACTAGAGTTAAATTGTGTGTTAAAAGTAATCCTAATTATAATAAATTAAAACATTACTGGAAACTAATACTTAAGAATGAAAATGATCTTAACGATAAGAAAAAAACATACTCCAAGCATTTCAAAAAATATTTAACCGAACAAGAAATAGTAACATATTTAATCAACACTAATCCCACTCTTAAAGCCACTTATAATACTTATCAAGGCATTATCAATTCAATTAGAGATAAAGATATAAATAAGTTCTTAAATATCATTTATAAGAAACAAGACAACTTATCCCCTCACATGATAAAAGCTTTAAGAACTTATCGTGACTTTGAAAAATATATCATTAATTCATTTAAATACAACTATAATAATGGTGTTATAGAAGGAACAAATAATCTAATTAAATGTATAAAACGTATTGCTTTTGGATATAGATCTTTTAATCATTTTAAAACTAGAATATTACTTATTAAAGGTATTATAAAAATTAAAAATGTAATAGCATAAAAAAACAGATCAAGACTTGCGTCTTGACCTGCGATAAATTTAATTCATTATCATTAGTTTTTGGTCTCACCAACACTATTTGACAAAGAACCCTTCCTTTTTAGAGTTTTTATTTTCTAACTTTTGAAGAACATCTTTTGTTACTTCAATAGCTTTTTCACGGATAGAATCTGCAGTTTTTTCTAAAACTGGTGTTCCTTTTTCAACAGCATAATTTACTAATTCTTCAGCCTTATCTTGAATTTCTTTAGCTTTTTTCTTAGCAATTTTTAACATCTTTTCTTTATCTAAATCCGCTAATTCATTCTTGATTTCATATACTTTTAATTCAATAGTAGCTTTTACTTCTTCAATATCAACATCTTGAATTTTATTAAGCATCTCATCTAATTTAGCTTTAAGCTCTTTTCTTGTTTCTTTTCCTGTTTTTGGAGCAAATAACAAACCTAGTCCAGCACCAATTCCAGCACCTAATAATAGTTTACCAAAACCACTTTTCTTTTTACTCATCATTATCTTCCTCCTCTTTCTTTTTTTTCTTTCCAAATAAACTAGTTATTCCTAAAACAATAGCATTAACAATCTTGTCACTAAATGCTGATAAAGTATCAGCAGTAGCATCCACTATGTTAAATACACCATCTAACTTATTTACTTTGCGATTAACATCGTCAACTACTTTATCAACCTTACCTAATGTTTTAATTAATTTGATTCCAAGTATAATTAATACTATTATCAATATAATTAATAAAATATATATTATGACTGGAAATAAAGCTTCACAACATTCCATTATTCATCCTCTCCTTTGTCATACATTGAGTCAATTAAATTAAATAAATCGCTTTCCTTTAGATCTATATCTTCTTCAGGTTCTTCCATCGCTTCTTCAACTAGATTCATTTCATGAGATTGTGATTGCAATTCATTTAACAAATCCATTTCAATAGTATCTTCATCTACCTCATTATTCACATAATTTGCTTCTTGTTCTAATTCTTCAAACATATCTGTAATATTATCCTTTTCTATAAATTCTTCCTTATTAACTATAACTGATGTTTTACTAAATAAAGTTGTCTCTAA
>JAQVMY010000112.1 GCA_028703405.1 Bacilli bacterium | reverse complement strand
ATATATAAAGTTGGTATTTTAAATTATTCTTCAAAAGGCTTATGGAAAAAAATGTTCAAAGCTTTAAAAGAATAATAAGATTTAGTAGGGGGAAGTAAAATGGAAATATTAGATGACCATCTGCAATATGAAATAGATAAATTAATTAAATTAGGGGTTTCAATTTATAATCTATATGATAATTTATGTAGACTAGAAAAAGAAGGACAAAAAAACAGTCCAACTTTTCAAAAATATCTTAATTATTTAGATATAGGAACAGAAATTGAAAACCAAAGGTTTAAAATCATTTCTCAAGATGAAGAAGAAATGAATTCAATTTTATATTATTTAGAAGAAAAATATAATTTATATCCTGTTGATCCTTATTATGATTTTGTATATTTAAATTCTGAAGCAAAAGCAGCTACAAGAATTATGGAAACGATTGAAACCGTAATGGATGATATTGAAGATTATGAATATGCATATGAAGATGATGTTGAAAGTTATGAAGATTTTATTCGCTCTTTTAAAGTTTATACCACTATTAAGAAAAGAAATATTTATCACAATTTAATAATGATGGATAAAGGTATAACGGAATCACTTAATTCTTGTGATGAAAAAATTAATCAAGAATATGTAAAAACTTTAAAAGATTTATATTTAGATTATAAATATAACGCAGCTTTTATGGATAAAGATATTGAGAAAAGTTTCATGATTAATAATTTTACGGTAAAAGATTTACCAATTTTAAGTTTAAAACAACAAGCTGAAGTTTTGGATATATCAGTAGATGAGTATCTAATTGAAAAAAGATATACCCTGGCCTATGATGTTTGCGATAAAATAAGTTTATATGATGATTTTTCAAAATTTGACTTATTAATTCCCGCAAATAATAAGAGAAAAACTTTAATTTTATGGTATTTAAATAATACTTTTAATTTTATTGATGATCGACAATTGCAAGAAATAAAGGATTGGATAGTCACGCCTAATACTACTATCAATTTAAATGAAAAAAACAAAAAAAATATTTTAAAAATTATTAATAGTTCATTAGAAAGATTTAATAATAATGAAAAGGATGAGACTATTGATGGTGAAAAAACATATAAGAAGAAAAAATAAAAAGTTATAAAAGGAGATTGTATTAAGTCTCTTTTTTTGATATAATTTATTTTAGAAAGAAGTGTCAAAATGAAAAATAAAATAATTATTTCCTTTATGTTATTAGTCTTATTATTAACTGGATGTAATGCAAAGGAAAGTCTAAATGCTATAAAAAAACCAATTGAAAAATTAATCTCAAAAGAAGAAAAGAAAATAAAAATAGTAGATATGGATTCTAAATCAAGACCATATGCTGTTATGGTTAATAATATTAGAGCAGCTAGAGGTCTTCAAAGTGGGCTTCAAGATGCATATATAATTTATGAAATAATTGCAGAAGGTGGAGTTACTAGGTTTCTAGCCTTATTTATGGATACAGATACTAAAAGAATTGGTTCTGTAAGAAGTGCTCGTCATTACTTTTTAGATTATGCTTTAGAAAATGATGCCATTTATATTCATCATGGGTACTCGCCCCAAGCTTGGTCAGATTTTTATTCTTTAGGAATAGATAGAATTGAAATCAATGCACCTAAAACAGCATGGCGTGATACAGAACTTAATGTAGCCTCTGAACATACTTTATTTACTAGTATTGATAAAATTTCAAATGGTATTGGCAAAATAAGAACTGAAAGAAATAAAGATTTATTACTAAATTATAGTCTTGATACTGTTGATTTAAGTAAATTACCTGATTCAGAAGTTGCAAATAAGGTTGAAGTTGTTTATTCTAGTTCAGTTACAAATTCATATGAATATGATGAGGTTGCCAAAGTTTATAAAAGATCGGTAAACGATTTAGAACATAAAGATTATATGACTGGTAAACAATATACTTTTAAAAATATTATTGTTTATCAAGTTTCAAACCATGCTTTAGACAATTACGGACGTCAGGACTTATCTAATCTTGGTGAGAAACAAGGTTATTATATAACTAATGGTTATGCTGTGCCCATTATTGCCCAAAAAGATAGTCGTAGTGGCCAAACGGTTTATAAATATCTAGATGGTAAAGAAATAGATGTTAGTGATGGGAATACATTCATTCAAATTCAACCAGTTGGAAAAGATTTAAAAATAGAAGAATAATAAAAAATACATTATTATAATTATAATAAAATGACTTTTATGATATAATGTATTATGTTGAGGTGACAAATTTTTATGAATATAAATAATGATGATAATGAATTTATCTATATTATTGGTCATATATTAAAAAATAAAGAATTTAATTCTTTAAAAAATATCGAGCATCACGGAGTAAACAGATATGATCATTCAGTAAAGGTATCTTATTATTCATATAAAATATCAAAATTTTTAAAATTAGATTATCATAAAACAGCTAAAGCAGGACTGCTTCATGACTTCTTTTTAAGTGATGAAGATAGA
>JAQVMY010000037.1 GCA_028703405.1 Bacilli bacterium | reverse complement strand
ATAGCATTTACATTTATAGGAATAATTAAAATTAAAAATAAAAACACTATTTTTTTCATAGTTAAATATATGTTTTAGAAAAGTTTATTATTATGAATAAGCTAAAAATTAATAATTTATTTTAAAACTGATTAAGTTCATACTCCATAAAAAAAATAATAATTTCATAATATATTGTCAATTATTATTTTATTCCAATAGAGCAGTTAAATTATGAATTGAAATATTGGTAATATCTTTTTTATAATGCTTATATATTTTTTCTAATTCTTTAAACATATATGATTTACCTTCTTGATAAAATGTTATTTTATTTTCATTTGATTTGGAATATTCAACTGCAATAGTGATTTTTTTATTATGTATTTTTGCCATTTCAACTTCAGTTTCAGATACTTTAATAATATCTTCGCTGTTATCTCGGTAAGCCATTATGGTTACGGCATCACTTGTTTTGACAATCCACTCTGCAAGAATTCCCTGACCATAATTATTATCATAATAAATTTTATCATACCAAAAAGGAATATCAAAATCAGTTGGCATATTTATTTTTTTAAAAATAGTTGTTGCATAGACTATAAATTCCTGAAAAACAAAAATTATTTGATTTCTATTAAAAGACCATTCCTCTAGTAAATATGGTTCAACATCAAAATGAATCCCAATAAATTTTTCAGTTTTCAAAGCATTATTATTATAGTTTTTAAGATAATTATAAAAATCTTTAAAATAATCATTTTCTTTATAATAAATAGCTTTTGGACGTCCAAATAAAGCATAAACTTCAATATTATTCTTACTGCATTCAGTTATAAAGTTTTTATAATAATTATCACTTATCCCGATATCTACGTTTAAATAAATTTTACTTAGATTATTATTAATAAGATGTTTTAATATCTTATTAACCTGACCATCATCTTTAATTATTTTAGAAGACCATAACCAGGTGCCATAGTAATAGTTTATTGTTGTTATTTTTATTAGACAACATAAAAATAAGAGTATTAAAAATAATATTATAATATTTTTAATAATATTCATTCTCATCATACTCCCTTTTATAAAGTTTATGTTAATTTTGGTTTTTGTAATTTATTATTTTCGGTTCTAATCATATTCCCCCATTTTCGTTTGTTAGTTGGAAAAAAAGCACTTATTCTAAATAATGAGCATAGTTGTCTGTAACCAAAACTTTCTAAAATACAAAAGAATAATAATTTAATAAACATTGAATAAGTCATAGTATTTTTAAACATTTTCTTTTCCAGTAATACTGATACAATTGTAACAATTAGGTTAAATCCCATATATACAAGTAAATATAAGATAAAAAACTGAATATTAATTATTTTAAAGATAAATGATAATAATATTGTTATAAGTCCTAAAATTTCTATTAAAGGTGTAATATATTCAAATAATAAGAAATAAGGATAACTTAACATCCCTACCGTTTTATAGGTGGGATTAAATAACATAAATTTACTTATTTTTAAACTTTGACCCATTCCAACATGCCATCTTTTCCTTTGATTTTTTAATACTCTCAAACTTTCAGGAACTTGAGTCCAGCAAACAGCATCAGGCACATAGGCAATATAATATTTTTTATTATTTTTATGGTAATAAGTATGTAATTTCATTATCAGTTCCATATCTTCACCAATAGTTTTAGTTGTATAACCTCCGACATTAATTACCGCCTGCTTATCAAATAGTCCAAAAGCTCCAGATACTATTAAGTTTGCATTGAAACGATTAAATGCTACTCGAGAAGTTAAAAATACTCGCAAATACTCTATAAATTGAAATTTAGCAATTAATTTCCTAGGCATTTCTACCTTTACAACTTTACCATTATCAAAGGTCACACCATTACTTACTTTAACATTTCCTCCTGAACAAATAGTATTATAATGTTCTAAAAAGGGCTCAACTACTTTACGTAAAGAATCTTTACCTAAAATAGAATCTGCATCTATGCATAAAAATAACGGAAAACGGCTAATATTAATCCCCATATTTAGAGCATCAGATTTACCACCATTTTTCTTATTGACTAAAGTTATTCTTACTTTATTTTCATTGCTTTCATAGACACTTACAGATGCTTCACAAGTAACTACTTTTCTAATTGGTCTACGAATTTCCTTTAATTTAAAATGTTCGATTAATACTTTAGCAGTATTATCTTTAGACCCATCATTTATAATACAGATTTCATACTCTGGATAATCTAAATTTAGTAATGAATCAATTGTATCTATTATGGTTATTTCTTCATTATAAGCAGGCACTATTATCGAAATAGGTATATAATTTGTTTCATTAAATAATTTAGAAAAACTCATATGATCTTTTCTAATAAAGAAATCATCAAGGGTTAATGAAGCTAAAAAGGTATTGAAAAAGAAAATTATTGCATAGACGAACATGTATATAAAGAAAAATATATTTATATAAATAATTATTATTTCTAAATTCATTTATCCTACCTCCACTTCTCTTTTTATTTCGCGACCTATGATTTTTTTATTATCTTTATTTATTAATATTTCTGATTCTCTTTTTGCTTTTCGAGAAATTTCTTCTAAAAGTTCATTGTATTCTTTAATTGTAATTATTTCTTTTGAAAATAAAGCATAAATATAAATTTCTTTGGCATAATTATCATTAATTTCTAAAATTTCTGCTTTATGAGCGTCCTTAGTTAAATTAATTAAAGATAAAGCACAGTTAAATCTTACAAACCAGTTACTATCAGTAAGTTTCTCTCTTAATTTTTTAATAACTACATCGTTACTATATGCTTCTATTATTTTTCCACATACTGCTCTAACTTCCCAATTGATATCATCTAAACCATCAATTATTAGCTGATAAGCATCTTTATTTATTACTTTACCAAAATATTTTATTGCAGCAAGTCTCAGTTCTAAAGAAGATTTTAAATCTAGAATTTTAAGAATTTTTAATTCAGCTTTTTTATCCTCAACACTTGTAAAATAATCAATTATAATTCTTTTAATTCTTTCATTAAATGAATCCAGATTATTTAATAGAGCTAATGTTAAATCCTCTCGATTACCTTTAAATTCAGTCATAAAATCAATTATTATTTTATCATTATAATAATATTCCTGATTATTTATTGTATTTAACGCTTTAATTATTTCAAACTCATCTTTTGAATTCTGAATCACTCTTAAAGCATTATTTCTAGAATATAATGAATTATGAATTAAACTTTCATGAGCATAATCAAGTGCCTCTTTACTTATTATTTTATATAAAAATAATAAGTATAAAGTATAACTATCTTTATACTTTTCTTTAACCACATGATTTTCATGAATAACTTTATAATCAATAATCATATCTACATAATCTTTTAGCTTATCACTTTCACCATATTTCTTAATATAATTGTTATAACATATATTAAAAGCAAGCAAACCATTTTTTGTTAAGACTATTTCCTGAAGATCTTTTATCTGATTTTTATTTAATTTTTTTAAATCCTCTTTTTCCATATGTTTATAGAATAAATTTTCTATCTTTACTAATTCCTTCGCGATTACATAATCAAGATGATTTTTTTTAATTAATGCATTTATAAAATATGTAATTATAATTAATAATATTATTATTAATACTATAAATGTAGAATAAACTATTAATATTGTCATTGTAAATTCCTCCCATCTTTCCAATAACTTTGTAAAATATAATATGATGATTTTAATCTTTCATTATATTGCTCCCGTTTTAAATTAGGCAACTTAAATATTCCGCTTTTAGTAAGTGTTTGAACTTCATTGTTTTTAAGAGTAATTGAAAAATTAATATTATTTAGATTTATCTCTTTTTCTGTTCCATAAAGATAAAAATCTCCTAAAGCCTTTTTATTAAGGGGATCTGTAAAGTTGATTATGGTCCAGGGAATTCTTATTTCTACATAATCATCTTCTTTATTAAAATCAGCTAAAGAATTATAATCCTCACTGCTTGATAATACATTGCCATGAGTAAGTTTTCCCGTTTCATAATAAATTGCACTTTCCACCGAATTATTTTTTCTTAAAATAAAAGGTCTGCGGTTAAGTAAATAAATACTTGAAAATATATTTGAATCAGCTGCCGGTATTTCTATTTGTTTATCTAGTAAGTTTTCATTATATTTATATAAATAATCAAATATGTTATATCTGCTGTTTACTATAATTCTTGAGGTGTTAATTCCGGTAATTTCAATTATATATTCAGCATCAACATTAAATTTAGTTCCATCATCATGATAATTGCTGCCTATATCTTTAACTGTATCAATTGCTATAAAAATATCATCTTCCTGGTAAGACCAGTCTTTTTTATTAACCATTAAATATAGATATGAAGTATCAGCTTTTACTTTTAATATTATTTCTTTATCATTAATAATTTCTTTAGTATTTTTCCATTCATTTACATTGCCATCAACTGTCGCAAAATTATTACTGTCTTTAGTTTCAAAAGCTATTAATCCAAAAGCTTCATCACTTGCTTGAGCATCAAACCAATAATTACTAATATCTTCATTAATATATCTTCTTAAATTAAAGCTTGAGATTCTACCCCAGTTATCTTGAAAACTATCAATAAATACTCCTGTAATATTTGATTGCTTTATAAGATCTAAAAGTTGAATCAATAGATTTCCCTGTTCAATTTCATTATAGTTGCCTCGATCATAACCTTTACTTAAATTAATTTTTGATTTTCCTCTTGATGAAGAAACCCCGATCTCAGTAATTACAATCGGATTATTATAATGATCACTAATTTTTTTCAAATATGCACTATAGAAATTATCGCTGCTATTATCAACCATATATTCAAAATCCATAAAGTCCGGATCATTTGGCTGGGCAATAAAACTTATAAAAAGATTATCATTATTTATGCTTTCAATTTTACCTAGATCAATATTTGCATACTTTGTCAAATTTGACTCATTATCATAAATAAATGGATCAGTTTCAATTGTAGTTAAATAAGATAATAAACTATGCTGTTTATATTTAGCGGTTTCATAATTTCTGCTATAATCCAATATCTCAGTAATAAAAACTTCAAAAGCAGTTGCATCATTAATACTGTAATATTTACCTTTGTATTCTTTTATCTCCTTATTTTTTGCATTAGTAATCGAAACTAATTCTGGAAAAGTATTGTTTCCAATTATGTATCCTAAATTAAATTTAGAAATATCTTTTAAATATACTCCCTTATGAATATTATCACTTATCGTCAAAGTATAACCATGAACAGAATCAATTGTCTTTTTTATCTGTTTTTTGAGTTCATTATAAAATTTTTCATCAAATGCATTATGAGTTTTATTAATTGTATTAGCTTCAAGAGATATTTCATGAATTAAATATATCGGTTCCTTATGAGTTAAATTATATTCACATATCGCACTGTAAAAACCTGGTGGCTGAATATACGGCACTAAAATAGTATTGGCATTTAAATCTTTGATTTTTTCAAGCCAGTTCAATACTTTATTTTTATTAATATCTGATTTATTAATTTCATATTTTGGATAATATGATGATAATCTTATTCCTCTAATCGAAAAATCCTGATAACCATCTATTGTATATAATTGAATATATTTATTTTCCACTTTGGCAATTTTACTTATTCCATCGTTAATCTCATAAACCGCTGTTTTATTAATTTTATTATGAAGAATAAATCTATATCCATAAAGCGTAGTAATAATAACAGCAAAAAATATTAATATTACAATTATTAAATATCGTCTTATTTGCATATAATTACCTCACTTCATTTTTAAAATTTACTATTATTCTAAAACACTTTCATATCTTTTGATATTATCAATATTTTTATCTATCCAGGCTAATCTTTCAATAATGAAACTCTGAATTTTTTTCACTTCATCTTCATTGGCAGTTTGATCTAAATACCATCTGTTCTGATTTCTAATTCGGGCATTTTCAAGATAAGCACTAGCTTCTTCAATCCTGCTAATTATTAATTTATCGGTCCAGATGGTATTTCTAAGATATTCATATCTTTTTTTGTACATTTTACAAAAATATGGATCTTGAAATAATCGGTTGAACCAAACAGTATTTACTATTCTAAATCCTGTAGGTTCATTAACTTCAACAAATTCGGTATTACCTAAAGTTAGATCAAAGTCCCAAAGAGGTCCAGCGGTTAACTTTCCCCCAACATCTTTATAAAAATATGAACTTACTTCACCGCCATCAATATTCTTAAAGATTTCATTTATCATGGCAAAGTCTATAAATGAATTAACATCAATGTATTTGCGATAACCTTTATTTGAATCTTTAAAATATGCTGAATATAATGATTCTTCAAATTCATTTAAATAATTTACAATCTTTTCCTTATATAAATCGGTAATTTTATCACTGCTGGGATAAGATCCGCTGATTAGAGTTCTAAGTTTAACATTGCCAGCCAAATCAATAATAAAATTTTCTTCTAAACTTCCCCAATTTGTATTGTAAACTGTATCATTAAGTTTGATTTTATCTCTTGCAATTATAAAGCTTATATCATTATATCTTTCATCAGCTTTTTTTATATTTACTCTATCTTTTCCGCGTTCAATTTTTTCAATTAACAAATATACTCCAACATAATGTTTTTTATAAGCTAATTCTTCATTAGTGTCATTTATAAAAACTTCTATAAATCTGCTCTTTGGAGCATATGTCATAATATCTTCACCAAAACTATATGCTAAATAATTTCGCAATAGACTTTTATCTTTGTAGGCTCCATTTAAAACCCACTTACTATGTGCCGGCAATCCTAGAATGCTTAGATCTTTTTTTTGATTTTCCTCTACTTCAAAATTAATTGAATACTGTTTTTTAAGCGATGTTATAGATGATTGGCCCCGAACATTAATTAAAATATCTTCACTAATGCTTGGAGTGTTCAGATCACAATTTTCATATAAATTAAAGGTTGATTGATATTTTGAAGTTGGTTCATAAATATTTATAATAGTTCCTTTAAAATTAGTCGGAACTCCAACGGCATCGGCTTTTATAATTTCCCCTTTTGTATCTATTACCAATATTGGTAAATCCATTTCACTCGGAGTATCATCTGTTGGTTTAAAACTGCAAATATTTTGCAAATAATTTTTATGCACCGGTCTTTCATAACCATAAATAAATATTAATATGACCCCTATTAATCCAAAAAAGATTGAAAATTTAATTATTTTTTTTCTTTTTCTCCCCCTGACAAAAATACTCATTAACCTAATATTTCTCCACTTTGAGCAATTAAATTAATTGATGTTACTCCTTCAATTTTTCTTAAATTCTCATAATCATTAACTTCTTCATTTTTATTCATTTTAATTTGATATACTATTTCAATATACTCATCATTTACAACTTCACTTCTAAGTTTACATGCACGATATAATTTAAATAATTCATTTCTTACCTTATCGACACTTTTGGTAGAAGTTCTGATTATTACTAAAAATGTATCATCATTTTTTAAATTTAAACTTAAGATTACAGATATAATAGCTATAATTACTGTACCAATTACTGCTATATAATAATTTGAAGTTCCCATTCCAAGACCGATACATATCGCCCAAAATATATATGCTGTATCTCTTGGATCCTTAATTGCTGTTCTAAAACGTACAATTGATAATGCCCCAACCATTCCTAAAGACAAAGCAACACTGCTACCAATTATATTAATAATCATAGTTGTAATTAAAGCAAGCATTATTAACGATATATTAAATTTTTTACTATAGACAACCCCATTAAAAGTCATCTTATATGTAAAATATAATATAAAAGCAAGGATTAATGCTATCGCCATACTAGTTAATACTGTTAATGGTGATACCGATATATTGCCTTCATATAAAAACTTATATAATAATTCTTTCATTTTTTTCCTCTTTCTTATGATAAATAACTTTCAAATATAAACCTCGAGTTTTGATATTTACTAAATGAAGTTCTTGTTAAATGATATTTAGAAATTATTGCATTTATCCATCCCAATAAATAACCATCATATTTGACTTCTACGACAGTAGTTTTAAATGGTTCAATAGGTACTAATTTTACGTTATCACTAAATAATCTAAAATCAGTTTCACTAGATCTTATATCAGTATCAACTGTAACTCTTATATTATTTAACGTATGCATAAAGGCAGTTCGATTGTATTCTATCAGGACTACCGGAATAAGCCGATTAGTTTTCATTATATTTTTAATCATCACTGCAGTTGGAGATGTATATTTATTAAGTACCTCATAATTACATTTTATTAATTCAAGAGCATCTTCTTTACTAACTTTAACCGATTGTTTTATTTGATTATTTCCATATTTTCTTTTTATCTCTAATTTAGCAGTGCTATCCTTTGTAGAATAAATCCTTAATCTTATTTTTTTACGATCCTCAATTCCATCCATCTTTTCATAAAAATCAGCATTAGAATAACTATCGAAATATAAAGACCTTATCATATATCCCTGATCATCTTTATTATAAAGATCTTCAATTAGTGAATCTTTAAGATTTCTTTTTAAAAGTGAGGCTTCAATATCATTTATCAAATATTTTAATTCCTGACGGCTAACTTTTAATATCTGTTCTATTTTAATCAACTCTTTCTAATACAAAGTTATTGCCATCACATTTTATATTAACTTCATAATTTTTTGTAAAATGAAAATCAGTATTTAAATCTCCCAATTTAGCAAGTATTCTATTATCTGTACTGCCGGCAGTAATAATTGCATATTTAGGTTTTAATAACTCTAATAATGAAATCGATAATGGATTATATCTTCCATGGTGAGGAATTTTAACAACATCATAATTAGTAAGATTTAACTTAAGTACTTCTTCTATTCTAGTTTCCTCAATATCGGCTCCAAAAAAGAAATTATTATTAAAATAATGCATTAAAGCAACTAGCGAATAATCATTATCTTCTTTATATGTTTCTTCATTACCCGGAATTAAAGTAAATTTCAAATCATCAATTGTAATTTCTTTTGTTTCATTCAATATGATATTATTAACATTGCTGTCTGCAATTACTTTATCTAATTCTTTTTGAAGATTACTTCCTTTTTTAAAATGTGATTGAATAATATTTTCCACTTCAAATTTTTCTATTAAATATTTAGCACTTCCGATATGATCTTTATCAGGATGGCTTAATATCATATAATCTATTTTTGAAATCTTTAATTGTTCTAATTTTGTTTGAATAATATTTTTATGTTTTTCTTCACCAGTATCAATTATAATTAATTTATTTTTATATTTTATAATATTGCTGTCTGCTTCATTTAATTTTAAAAAATAAACATCAATTATCTTATCAGTTTCTAAATTATTTTTATTTTTTGTTTCCCAAAAATAAAAAAGAATAAATAATAAAGCTAGCATTACAAAAAGCAATATCATTTTGGATTTATTTTCTTTTTTTTTATAAATATCTATTATATTCATTAAATCCTCTCAAAACATCTAAATTTATACGTTACTATATCAAAAATCGCGAATTTTGTCAATAATTGTTGAAGGTTTTTTCAAATAAAATTGTAGTGTTACAATTGATGTGAAACAATTTGGATATAAAAAAAGTGATTCATGACTTATAATTGAGTTAGTAAAAACCAAATAAGATAGGTCGTGAATCACATGTTAAGTATAAAACAAATTGAATCAAAAATAAAGAGATATTTACCACATGAAGTAAATACTAGAATTTATGCAGTTAAAATGTTTAGAAATGGAGCATCTATAGAGTTTGTTTGTAGAAAGTATCATATTTCTAGAACTTCACTATATCGATGGAATAAAAGATATGATGGCACCGATGAATCTTTAACTGACATTCCTCATACACCTTTAACTAAACACCCTTATGCTCATTCTGATTTAGAAATCAAATGGATTAATGATTATACTAGAAGAAATCCCAATATTTCTCTTTGTGAACTATGGTATAAGCTTAAAATTAATAAAGGTTATACCAGACATCCTGCTTCTCTATACCGCTTTTTAAGAAAGATGGGTTGGTATAAAAATATTGATATTAAGAACACTTCTAAATATGTCCCTAAACCTTATGATACTCCTAAACAAATAGGGATTAAATGGCAGCTAGATGTTAAATTTGTTCCAAACGTTTGCAAGGTTGATAATTTACCTTTTGATCTTAGATTTTATCAATATACTT
>JAQVMY010000111.1 GCA_028703405.1 Bacilli bacterium | reverse complement strand
GCATTTTGGTTTGTAATACCTTATGTAATGGTTTGTGAAGTTTTATATTATGAAGAACTTAAGAAACTAAATAAAAGTAATTGACAAAGAATTGAAATTCCTATATTATTAATTTAGGCATAATATTTAATATTATGCTTAGGTATACTTCTAACGATTTTAATGTTGGAGTGTATCAACCAAAACCCCCTGAAGGAGCTTTCGAGAGAAGGCTCCATTTTTTGTGCCTTGATATACAAGGGTTTATTAGTATTCGGATAAATAAGTGCATGAAATTAGGTAGCATTTAGGTAGCAAATTATTAAAAATTAACAATTAAATCTTCCAATTTTAGTAAAAAGTGGTATAATTTAATTGTACATAGAAGTAGATAATAGCTTTATTTTGTACACTCAATTCGGTTAAAGTCCGAGAAACCATTATTATGGGTCTATTAGCATTGCTGAAAGCAATGGCTAAGTAATATTATGGAGTGTTTGTGGCTCGCTGGCAGGCAAGCTGCCGCTCACCTACAAACACTAACCATATATGACGTAATTTGCCAAGTACAAGTAGATTAATTAAGATTTCAGGTCGCTGCTTTTCCCCTTTGTTGTTTTTTAATAAGAAAGGAGGAAGCTTATGAAAAAGAAGAAAAAACAAAAATTTTTGATCATGTCATTAATATTTGCATTTATTTTTCCAATCATAGTGAAGGTACTAAATCTAGATTCTAATCAAATTGGAATGTGTATTTCATTTTATGGAATCGTTTTAGCCTTTTACTCAAATTTTAGATTTGGGGAGGCCCTTCAACCGAAGCTGAGTGTTATCACTTAATTAATTGTTGATATGTGCTTGGCGTTTTTACGTTTATGGAGGTAATATGGCTAATTTGATTAAAAATAACCAATCTAAATTATATAATAGGGGTAGTAAAAGATATATTACATCATTATTATCTGACACTAGGAAGAATATATATTTTACGAAAAATGATTTAAATAATATTATTTATAAATATGATAAATTAGAAGTGACATTTTATGAAAATAAAAAAACAAAAAAGAGATGCAAGAAAAGGCCTAAAGATTACAATTGTAAAAAATATAGGAAATTTACAGATGTGTGTGAACCTAGGAAAACGGCTTTAAAAAGATTGAATTTTTACTTATCACAATTAAGCATACCTGATTATGTTTTTGCTAAGACTGATGGTGGTTTTGTTAAAAATGCCAGGCATCATCGCGGAAATATTAATTTTTTACTAATTGATATAGCAAGTTTTTATCCTAATTGCACTTTAAAGTATGTAAAGAATTTTTTCCAAGCTAATGGTGGATTAAAAATGAAAAGGGATTTGGCTCAAAGAATGGCTGAACTAGTTACAACTCCTGTTAAGGATAACAATAGAGTTAGGGTGATCCCTCAGGGCTTTTCAACTAGTACTTTAATTAGTTTTTTTGCTTATCGCAAAATGTTTGGAGAATTAAATAAATTGGCTATTGAAAATAATTTAATTTTTAGTACCTATGTAGATGATGTAACATTTTCTACAAAAGATGATGATTTTAACTTTGAAGATATAATAATTAAAATTGAAGAAATATTGAATAAATATGGGCATAAAATTAAAAAAGAAAAGATTAAAATTTGTTCTCTAAAATCAGGAAAGTGCCCAACAATAACAGGTATTTGGCTAAAACGTTATAAAGTAAGAGCATCATCAAAAATATATAAAAAATTAATTAGAAACTATCGCTATCTCACATCTAATCCGATAATTGACGCTAATAGTTACTTGAATTCATGGAAGAAATATGTTGCATTGGATGGAATATTAAAAACAATTGATTATATAGAACCGGTAACGATGAAAAAAAGAGATTATATAAGAAGCTATGTAAATCAAAATAAGAAAAATTATATTTCAGCTATTTCCCCATACGTAAAGAAGTTAAACAGTAATTATTGGAAACCAAAATTCTATAATGCTTATCTTTCAAATAAGTTAGGAGAATTTTATGATAGCAACAAGAAATATTTTGAACCAAAAAAGGACTAATCAACTATTAGTCTTTTTCTAATTTATCAATAATATCAACAATACTATTCAAGGTATTTTTATACATATGTGAGTAAGTATTCAATGTTTCATCTATTTTAGCATGACCTAAATATTTAGCCACTAATGTTATATTGGCTCCACTATTAATTAAAAGAGAAGCGCAGCTATGTCTAAAATCATGTATTCTTATTTGCTTAACCTTTGCCTTTTTGCAGAGGTAATTTTTTCTTGAACGAATGGTATCGTTTCCAATAGGATCAGAATGACCGAATACATAATAAGATTCTTTAAAACCATGAATATTCTTGCTTGCTTCATACAGTTGTTTTAGCTCCTCTAGTAAATGTTTTGGAATGGGTACTGTTCTAATACTACTTCTAGTTTTAGGAGTTGTTAGTACATATTTAGTGCCAGTAATATGATTAGATACAACATTTTTTCTGATATTTAATGTACTATCATTAAGATTAATATTATCCCAAGTTAATCCTCTAAGTTCACCTTTACGTAGTCCACAATAATATAAAACTTTAAATAAACATTTATATTTTAATTCTTCTTCT
>JAQVMY010000036.1 GCA_028703405.1 Bacilli bacterium | reverse complement strand
AGAGCTGAATTAAAAAAAATAATAAAAGATTATAATAATATTTTAAACTTTAGTAATTCTTTTAATGAAGATATAAATAAAATAAATGTTATTATTAATCAATTAATAAAAGTTACTAAAATATATCGTGAAAAATTAGAGAAAATACGAACTAAAAACAACTTTTATAGTTTTGATGATGTTCCGCATCTTGTTTTAAAACTATTAGTTAAAGATTATAACTTCGACACTAGTGAAATAATAAAAACTGACATTGCTAAAAACATTGCTAATACATTTGATGAAATATTAATTGATGAATTTCAGGATACGAATTTAGTTCAAAACTTAATATTCTCTAGTTTATCTAAAGATGATACTAATTTGTTCATTGTAGGGGATGTTAAACAAAGTATTTATGGCTTTAGAAGTGCAAGACCAGATTTATTAATTAATGAAAAAAATAAAGCCAAAACACATCAGTTCCCTAAATTAATAAATTTATCGAAAAATTTTAGAAGTCGAAGTGAAATTTTAGATTTTTCTAATTATTTATTTTCAAAAATAATGTCTACTGATTATGGAGATATTGCTTATGATGAAAATGAAGTTTTAAATTTAGGGGCTAATTATAATGAATTTAGTAATAATGAGGCGGAACTTTATTTATTAACTGAGTTAAATGACAACGATTTAGAAGACGAAATATCTAATCAAGAAAAAGAAGCTATATTAATTACTAATCGAATTAAAGAACTATTTAATAGTAATTATCAAGTGTTTGATTCATCAACTAATAAATCGCGCCCTTTAAAACAGAGTGATATAGCGATACTTTTAAGATCTCCTGGTGATTTCGGTAATATCTTAAGAGATACATTAATAAATAATGGAATTAATGTTTATACAGAAAAAACACCAGTTTATTTTAATAACTATGAAGTAAAATTAATTATTGCAATTCTTAAAATTATTAATAATCCCTATGATGAAATATCTTTAGTTTCAGTTTTAAGAAGTCCATTATTTGGTGTTGAACCAGGGCTACTAATGGAAATAAGATTACATAATAAAAACAATAATTTATATAATAATTTATTAAAAATGCGAAACAATTCATTAATTGATAACTTTGTAAATAAATTAAAAGATTATCAATCTAAAGCAAGCCGTTTAAAAATAAACAAGCTTTTAAACTATATATATAATGATACTAAAATAATGGGTATCATAAGTTCCATGGATTATCCTGAAAGAAGGATTAAAAACATTTTAGAAATGATTAATCATGCTGATAACTACCTAGAAAATAACAATAACAGTTTACACGACTTTATTCATTATATTGACACTTTAATTGATAGTGATTATAGTTTAGAAGGTGTAAACCCTGCAACAGACAAAGACAGTGTAATAATCACAACGATTCATAAATCAAAAGGGTTAGAATTCCCTGTGGTTATATTACCAAGACTTGATAAAAGATTTAATTTTGACGATTTAAGTAAAGATATCTTATTAGATAATGATTATTATCTAGGATTCAAACTTCGTAATCATGAAAAGTTTGGTATTAATTCTAATTTAATTTTAGAATTAATAAAAAAAGAAAAAAGAAATAAACAATTATCAGAGGAACTAAGGGTTTTATACGTTGCTTTGACGAGGGCTAAAGAAAAATTAATTATGACCGGAACCATTAAAAATATTTCTAAAAAAATTAATCATATAAACAGTTTAATAGGGAATGATAATGTAATTCCAATAATTTATTTAAAACAATCAAAATCAATGTTAGACTGGATAATACCTGTTGTTATTAAACATCAAAGTAGTAAAGAATTAAGAGAAATAGCTAATATTGATACTAAACTTTATAATGATACAATTAATTTAAAAACTTTTGTTATAGATCTTAATGATATAATTAACGATAAAAATGTTTTGGAAAACACTTCTGAAACTACAATTAATAAAGAAGATATTGATAATGCTCTTAATTATGTTTATCCATATGAAATAAGTAATTACAAAACAAAAATGAGTGTAAGTGAGTTAAACAAACAAAATCACGGAGTTTTAAAACCATCATTTATTGAGTCGAATAAACAATTAGAAGTTGGAATAGTTTATCATAAAGTATTAGAATATTTAGAATTTATAAGTTATGATTTTGATTCTTTTAAAAAAGAAATTAATAATTTAATAAATACTGATAAATTAACTAGCGAAGAAATTAGTTTAATTAATTTAAAGAAAATATTTAATTTCTTTAATGATCGATTATATCAAGATATTATAAAAAATAGTGAAAATTATAAAGAATATCCAATTACATTTACTATTAAAATTAATGAAATTGATGAATCTTCTACATTAGAAGATGAACTAGTAATTGATGGAATTATTGATTTGTTTTCTAAAACAGATAATAATTATTATTTAATTGATTATAAAAGTGATGTAGTACAAACTGAAGAAGAATTAATAAACAGATATAAAAAACAATTAGACTTATATGAATATGCTTTAAAGAAAAGATTAAATGGTAACATTCATAAGTATTTATATTCCTTTGATTTAGGAAAATTTATAAAATTATAATATTTGGTATATAAATAAAATAACTGTATATAATAGTAATGTCACAAGTTAGTGACATCAAAACCCTGCGTGATAAATACGTAGGGTTTTTTACTTTTTTTAAAAAAAATAACGCTAAACGAATTGACACATTTCGACAATAGTGCTATTATTGAAATATAATTAAGAGGAAAATAAATGAGGTAACGTATGAGTAAGAAAAGATGGTTAGGTTTTACACTAATTGAATTATTAGCAGTAATTTTTATAATAGCGCTCATTTCATTAATATCAATTCCCACGATAAACAAGGTTGCAAAACAAAGTAGGGAAAAACTCTATCAATCACAAATAAGTAGCATTATTGTCAGTGCGAAAAACTGGAGTTCAAAAAACGCTAAGTTTTTACCTGATAAAGATGGGGAATTAATAACTATTACTTTAGGTCAATTAAAAGTAGATGGTTTTATTGATGATTCCATTAAAAATCCCAAAACAAAAAAATTATTCTCAGATGATATGGAAATAATTATTAAAAAAGTATTACAAAATTATGAATATAAAGTAATAGAAAATTCTGGTAGTTCAGAATCTACAGTAAATTGAGACAGTCCTTTTATTATTATGAATGGAAATGTCCATGAAACAGTAGAAATACATACAGAATACCTAGATAAAGGTGTTATTGCGAGAGCACAAGATGGAACAATAATCAACGATGTAAATGTTACTATAAAATTAAATAATACTATTGTTTCAAATATCGAAACTAATAAATTAAGTCAATATAAAATAACTTATAGTGTTAGTTATAATGGTGTAAATGCTAGTGCAATAAGAACAGTAACAATAAAGGATACAATTCCGCCAGTATTATTAATTTCAGGTAATATAGAACTATCTACAGAAGAGGTATTAACATTTGATTTTGAGGAAGGTGTTAATGCAACAGATAATAGTTTAAAAATACCAACTATAACATGGTCAGGCACATTAAGTACATTACCAGGAACATACTATATAAATTATACAGCAACTGATGAAAGTGGAAATAAAATAACTAAAGTAAGAAGTATAACAGTAAAAGATCCATCAGCGCCAGTTATAAGTGAATGGTAGTGCCTTCTAGTGATAGCACCTCCCCATATTTAAATGGTCCAATTAAAAGAAATGAAATAGAAAGTATAAAATTTGCAACCACATATGTTGTTCCTAATGATGCACTTGAATCATGGGATGTTTCTTTTGAACAAGATGGTTCAGTAATGGCATGGTGTTTTAATGAAAATGGTGATGGGTTGTATGTTTTCTGGAATGAATAATTTAACCAGTTTAGATGTAAGTAATTTTGATACCTCAAAAGTAACTGATATGTCGTATATGTTTAATGGCTTGAATAGTATAACCAGCCTAGATTTAAGTGGTTTTGATACTTCAAATGTAACCAATATGTCATGGATGTTTTCTGGAATGAGAAATTTAATCAGTTTAGATTTAAGTGGTTTTGACACATCAAAAGTAACCGATATGGGGGAGATGTTTAATAATTTGAATAGTATAACCAACCTAGATTTAAACAGTTTTAACACCTCAAAAGTAACCAGTATGAGTACTATGTTTAGTCATTTAAATAGTATAACCAGTTTAGATTTAAGTAATTTTGATACTTCGAACGTTACTAGTATGTCCTATATGTTTAATCAATGCAAAAAAGTAGTTAGTTTAGACGTAAGTAGTTTTAACACATCAAAAGTAACTGGTATGGGAGGTATGTTTTCTGGAATGAATAAACTAACCAGTTTAGATTTAAGCAATTTTGATACATCTAATATAACATATATGAGGGACATGTTTAATAATTTGAATAGTGTAACCAGTTTAAATTTGAGTATTTTTGATACTTCAAATGTAACCAATATGTCATGGATGTTTTATGGAACTAGTTCATTATTGAGTCTAGATTTCAGAAACGCAACCTTTAATAAAGAACCTAGCTACGCATCTATGTTTAGTGGTATAAAATCTGGAGCTATAATATATACTAAAGATGATACAACAAAAGCATGGTTACAAGATAGATTATCTGAAGCGGGAAAAACTGGATCATTTATTATTCCATAACGTTATACTTATTTCAGATACTAGTAGGGTCTCTCTTCAAAATAATCAATAAGTGTAAAGAACAGCAGATAAAGTATAAAATTAAATTTGGAATAAACATTAATGTTTGAAGTGAACCTAACTAGTTGGACACTATATTAAAATTTATAAGGATTGATTTCTGCATTTTACAGGAGTTAATCCTTTTAAATTGGTTGTTATTATTGTTTCAAAAACTCTTATATGATAAAATATGGTTATAATAAGGAGAATAATAAAATGATTAAAAATAAAAATAAAGGTATTTTTATTGTAATTTCTGGGCCTAGCGGGGCAGGTAAAGGAACAATTTGTAAAGAATTAATGAAAGTTAGTAATAATTTATGGTTATCAGTATCAATGACTACTCGTGAACCTAGAGTTGGTGAGACTAACGGGGTTGAATATTTTTTTGTTAGCAAAGAAGAGTTTAGGAAGAATATTGAAGACGGTAATTTACTAGAATATGCTGTTATTCATAGTGGGCATTATTATGGAACACCTAAAGCATCTATTAATAAATATTTAAATGAAGGAATTGATGTTATTTTAGAAATAGATATTAATGGTGCGCTTCAAATAAAAGAAAATAATAAAGAAGCATTGTTTATATTTATCTTGCCTCCTAGTATGAAAGAACTGAAAAATAGATTAATTACACGAGGAACGGAATCTGAAGACAAAATCATTGAAAGATTTAAAAGGGGATACCAAGAAATTAATGAAATCACTAAATATAATTATGTTGTAGTAAATGATGATTTAGATAAAGCCGTTGATAAAGTAAAAGCGATTATTATGGCTGAGCGTTGCCGTGTTGATCGAATTGAAGAAGTATTTTTAAACAGCCAAGAAGAAGTAATTCATGAAGAACTAATTAGTAATAAAAGTTTTTATAATCAAGATATTATTATTGATTAATATTAAATGGAGGAAGTTAGATGAAAGGTTTGTATAATTTTACAATTAAAAATTTAAAGAAAAATAAGAAACGAACTATTGTAACATTTATAGGTATTGTTTTATCTTGTTCACTGCTATTCGGGGTTGGCTTTTTTGCTTCAACTATCCATAATAATTCAATAAGAGAGACTATTAAGGATAGTGGTTCTCACCATATTAAGTATCTGGATATAGATAAATCAAACATCAATATTATAAAAAATAACATTGATGTTTTATCTGTAATAACAGAAATAAGTGAAGCAACAGGAACAATAAATGATGATCAATACTCTACAACCATTAAAGTAATTGCTTTAGATGTTGATTATCATAATATGTTTGATCTAATTACTGGTCAAATGCCACAAAACAATAAAGAAATAATTATTCCTATTACAGTTTCAAGAAGCAAAGAAATAAAAATAAATGATCGTGTTTTTATTAGTGATGAAAATGATGAATTTGAATATAAAGTTGTTGGTATTTATAAAACTGACTATCAAGATAATTATAATGTAATATATGGTGTTGAGCATTTTTACACATATTTTTCATTAGAAGATGATAGTATAACAAATGTTATTGTGACTCTAAAAACTCATAAAGATGCTTTAAAAAAATTACAACTCTTAACTAATGAAATTGGTCTTAAATTTCCGGATTTAAGTAATGATTGGAGGGTTGATGACGATGTATATGTTAATGAATCACTTTTAGCATTATATGGTGAAATTGGTAATGCTGGAGTATACGCTGTCTTATATCTATCAGCTATGCTAATATTAACAGTTCTTAGTACAGTTTGTATTTTAATTATTTACAATTCTTTTGCAATATCAGTCGTGACTCGAAAAAAGCAATTAGGAATATTATCTAGTGTTGGCGCAACTCCTAGGCAAATATTAAAATCAGTATTTTTAGAAGCAGGACTAATTAGTATAATTGCTATTCCTATTGGCTTTATCTTTAGTATTTTTAATGTTGTTTTAGTCTTAGAAATTATTAATAAAATATTACAAGATATTATTTTCGAACCATTAGTTTTTGCTATGTATCCAAAATTAATATTAATGTCATTAGTTTTCATTATAATATCAATACTTTTATCCGCACTTTTTCCAGCTATGCGTGCTAGTGAAGTAACTCCAATTGAAGCCATTAGATTAAGTAAAGATATAAAAATAAAAGGCAAAAAAATAAAAACTAATAGATTAATAACAAAATTATTTAAAATAGAAGGGGACATTGCTTATAAGAACATTAAACGTCATAAAAAAAGATATAGAACAACTGTTATTTCATTAGTAGTAAGTATGGTTTTATTTATAACAATGTCGACATATTTAAATTTTGCTATTGGTAAAGCAGGCAAGATTTATACAGAGTATAATTACGATGTAACTATAAATGTTCCTGTAAATGATAATCAAATTCAAATTTTAAATAAAATAAAGGCTATTAATGAAATCACTTATATTACTGAATACAAGAGTCAATATTTAACTATTAAAGAACATGACAAGAATTTATTTAATGAAGATTATTTAAAGTTCATTTCTAATTCTAATCGCCTTAACACATCTGTTCTGGTAATTCAATTAAGTGATGATACATACAAAACATATACGAAAAAAATGAAAGTAGATAAGAAACAACCTATTTTGATTAACCAGGTAAATGATTACAAAATGGACGATATTACTAAAAATATTGAATCATATATAGGCCCTTTATATAAGGAAAATATAGATATAACTATAGATTTTTGTTATTACGAGGATATTATTAATAATCCAACAACATCTAATTGTTATTATCAACTAAGTAACTTTCACTTCACAAATAATAAAATTACTGCCTATAGCGATTCCATACTTACAATTATAGTTAATGAACAAATATATGAAGATTTACTTAATAAAAAAATAGTCCATGAAAACTTTCATTGGCTTGATAAAGATACTGCATTAGAATTAAATGTTAAAAATGCTAAAAAATTTGATAAAAAAATAAAACAAATTTTTGACGAATATCCTGATGTTAGTATTAACTATCATAACCCTAAGTTAGAGGGTCACGAGATGAGAATGGTTGAGTTAGCAATTATGTTTGGTCTCTATATTTTTGTTGCTTTTATTACCTTAATAGCAGTTACTAGTGTTATTAATACTATAAATACTAGTATAAATTTGCGGAAAATAGAGTTCGCTATGCTCCGTAGTGTGGGACAAACACCTAAAGCATTTAACCATATGATTAGGTTAGAAAGTATCTTTTTAGGCCTTAAATCACTCTTTTATGGACTTGCAATATCATTTGGTATAATTTATTTTATAACGGAAATTGCATCGCTTAGTTATGGTGAAAATAAAATTAAAATACCAATACCGTATATACACATTATTATCTGTGCACTTTCAGTATTTATTATTGTTTTTATAACCATGAAATATGCAACAAACAAGATAAAAAACGATAATATTATTGATAGCATTAGAAAAGAAAATATTTGATTATTATATATCATTTTACCTTAGAATTAAATGGAGGATTTAAATGAAGTTATTGTATGATTTTGCTATTAAAAATTTAAAAGAAAATAAAAAAAGAACGATGGTAAGTATTATTGGAATTACCTTATCATGTTCTTTGCTTTTCAGTATTGGTTTTTTTGCTTCTACTTATCGCGATAATGCAATTAGAGAAGTTATTCGTTATAATGGTTCTCATCATATCGAGTTTAATAATATTAATACTTCTAAAGTTGATATAATAAAAAAAGATCTTGAAGTTAAAGATGTAGTTTTGAAAATTATTACTAATTATGGAACTATTAAATTTGGTGAATATGATAGTTCTATCGAAGTTGTTGCATTAAACCTAGATTATAATAATATTTTTTCTAAAATTATAGGACGATTACCTGAAAAAGGTAATGAAGTTATTATTTCACACAGTGTATCTAGTTCAAATAATATAAGTATCGATAATGAAATAAAAGTAAGTAATAATAAAGGCGATACTAATTATAAAGTAGTCGGTATTTATTTTACTGACAATAGAAGTGCTCATGCAATATATAGTAAAAATAGATATACGAATGAAACATTTTTTAATTATTTTGAAACTAATAAAAATAGTGAAACAAACGTTTTTGTTACTCTGAAATCTACTAAACACGCCCATGCTAAATTAGCTAATTTGGCTGCAAAACTAGAATTGCCATTTCCTGATATAGATTCAACAGATAGCAATCAATTTATGACAATAAATACAGGATTACTGTTTTTATATGGTGAAATAACTAACAAAGGAACTAATGCTGTTATTTCATTAACAATTATGCTAATTTCCTTTGTATTAAGTGTTATTTGCATATTAATTATTTATAATGCTTTTACTATATCAGTAACTGAGCGCAAAAGACAATTTGGCATGTTATCTAGTGTCGGCGCATCTCCCATGCAAATTATAAAATTAGTTTTTATTGAAGTAGGCATTATTAGTATAATTGCTGTTCCACTTGGCTTTATAATAAGCATTTTAAATGTTTCATTTACATTACTCATATTAAATAAAATACTAGAAATAGTCATTGTCGAACCATTAAGATTATCACTTTTTCCTTTTTTTATACTGATATCATTAACTTTTGTTCTTTTTTCGATTTTTATATCAGCACTGTTACCAGCAGCTAGAGCTAGTGATATAACCCCAATTGAAGCTATTAAATTAAATAAAGATATTAAAATTAAAAGAAAAAGAATAAAGAGCAATAAATTAATTTCTAAACTGTTTGGAATAGAAGGGGAGTTAGCCCTTAAAAATATTAAAAGAAATAAAAAAAGGTATCGCACGACAACCATATCTATAGTAATAAGTATTGTTTTATTTATCTTAATTTCTATTTACTTAAATGCCATTTCTACTAGTTATATTTGGAATAATGATAATGCAGATGTTAGTATTTCAATCCCTGAAGGAGATAATCAAAAAAATATAATAATTGAAATTAAAAAAATTGGTGAAATAAAAGATATTATTGAATATAAACAACAATCTCAATTTATTGAGCCCCCGCAAGCAAACTTTCTATATAAAGATTATTTAGAAGTTATTAATGAATACTCATTTCCAAATCACTATATATCAGTTATTTTATTAGAAGAAGAGTATTATCAAAAGTATATGAAGAAACTAGGTTTAAAATCTTATCAACCGATTATTCTTAATTATGGTGAACACCCGTTTCACGATGAGTTTTTTATAGACCATAGTACATACAAAGGTCAATTTTATAATGATGATTCTAGGGTTTATTTTAACTTTTGTAATTTTAAAGATATTGATTATAAAAAAATATCTAATTGTTATTATAAAATGAATAACTTCCTTTTTGTAAAAGAAATACCTTTAATTGGAAAACATTATCAGGATATTATTATTGTAAATAAAGAAGTTTTTCATTATTTGGCTGAAAAAAAAGATAATGGTAATTTTTCTGACAATATAAATGATATCAATATGCAAATAACCATTAAAAATCCTAAAATATTTGATGAAGAAATAAAAAAAATTATTGAAAAACATCCTAATACTTTCATATCATACTATAACAGCAAATTAGATAATCAACAAAACGATTTAGCTAGATTAGCGCTTAAATTCGCCTTGTATAGTTTCAGTGCATTCATCACTTTAATTGCTGTTACTAATGTTATTAATTCAATAAATACTAGCATTAATTTAAGAAAAACAGATTTTGCTATTCTTCGTAGTGTTGGGCAAACACCTAAATCTTTTAATAAAATGATTAGATTAGAGAGTATCTTTTTAGGCCTTAAATCACTCTTTTATGGCTTTTTAACATCATTTGGGCTTATCTACACTCTTATTAAAATTAACTCCCTTAGTTATGG
>JAQVMY010000110.1 GCA_028703405.1 Bacilli bacterium | reverse complement strand
TCGCTTTACAATGGTATCTACCAAAAAATATTAACTGGTGATGAACTATATTAATTTTATCTTTAGGTATAATTTTAGTTAACTTCTTTTCAATAGTAAGAACATCGTCGGTTGGTTTAGAAAGCCCAAGTCTTATACTTACTCTTTTAACATGAGTATCCACCGCAAGAACAGGTTCATTATAAAGAATGCTCAATACAACATTAGTAGTTTTACGCCCTACACCTGGCAAACTTTCTAAATATTCACGATTATTAGGTACTTTACCTTTATAGTCTTCTAATAACCTAGTAGAAATATCAATAATATTTTTAGATTTTTTAAAATATGTTCCAATTGGTCTAATAATGTTTTGAATATCTTCTAGATTTGATTTAGATAAATCTTTTAGACTTGGGTATTTATCAAATAAAACAGAAGTTGCCTGATTAACTCTAACATCAGTTGTTTGAGCACTTAACATAACTGCTAATAATAATTCATAATCTTTTGTATAATTTAATTCACAATGAGCGTCAGGATATAATTCTTCTAAATAATTGAGTATTTTATTTATTTTTATCTGTTTTTTCATCATTTAACCAATCATAATTAAAAACATCTGGCTTTTCTTTTTTCTTTTGAAATTTTTTCTTTTCAAGCATTACATCAGCTTCTGTTTTTATACCCTTTTTAGTCCAATCAAAGAGTATTCTATCAATATATCTTAGACTAACTGCTCCATTATAAACGGCTTCTTTTAGTGCTAACAATATCAATTCATCACTAATTTTATTAGATTGCCAACCATTAATCAATTCAAATTCAATTGGCGATAAAGGTCTTCCAATTTCTTTTTCAAAATTATCGTATATATTGTTATTAACCTTTTCCTTCAATTCTTCGTTAACTACTAAAAATGCTAATTTTTTATATAAATTATCTAAAGAATAATATTCAGTATGAATTTTATTCTCTATTTTAACATCAATTGTTAGAAGATCTTTTATTGTTAGTTCATTAACTAATTCTAAAACACTACCTGTTTCTTGTTTTAAAACTTTACCTATTTCTATAGGGTTATAAATTTTGTTTGGTTCATTGATTAAATAAATAATTAAAATTAGTTCATGTTCATTTATATTTAATTCTTTATAATTAGAAAACAATATATATGGTACTGTCAAATTTTTTTCTTGTATTAAATTAATTACTTTTTCCATCATTTTATCACCCAATTATATTATACAACAATTTCCAATAATTTAAAATGTTTAACTATAGTTATTAATAACATAATCTTTCAATACATCTTTATCATTGATTATTTCTTTTTTCACTAGTTTACATTCAATATCATCGATAATCGGTTTCAAAAATGGTCCAGGCTTACTATTAAATATTTCACATATTTCTATTGCAGTTATTGCAATTTCCCCTCGATTAGTAATATAAAGTTGATTATAATTTTCATTAACCTTTTTTCTATCTATTCCTTTGATTTCACCAACAACAGTTGAAATATATAATCCATATTTATATAAGTTTTCTTCTGCAAATAATTCTTTACCCATTAATTCGTTTATTAATTTTATCGTCTTTTTTTCATTATTATTGAATCTATATATATCTACAACATCTAATTGAGACCATATTCCAATTGGTGATGAAGTTATAGTCGCTTTTGCTAAATTAGGAATTTCTAAATATTTATCAAGTTTGGTTTTTAATATTAAATCAATTCCATATTGAATATTGCAACTTGAAAAAATTTTATCTAATTCTTCTTTTTTTCGTTCATAAGATAGTTTTCTTAATAGATATCCATATTTAGCAATATATTTTTCTAGTTCTTTATCAAGGGCAAAATTAAGTGTAGTTGCAAATCTAATTGCTCTTAAAATTCTTAATATATCCTCTTTTAACCGATGTTTAGGTTTTCCAACCATTCGTATTTGTTTAGCATCCAAATCTTCTCTAGCCCCTAATAAATCAATCATATTGCCATTTGAATCCATACATAAAGTGTTAATAATAAAGTCACGACGTTTTAAATCTTCTAATAAATCATCAATATACTTTATTTTAACTGGAATACGATTATTTTCATATTTTATTTCTTTTCGAAAAGTTGTTATTTCAAAATAAATATTATTGAAGACAAGAGATATTGAACCATAATTTTCAGAACTTAAGTTAATATTAGGAAATATTAATTTCAAATCTTTTGGGGTCGCATTAGTACATATATCCACATCTACACTTTTTTGATTTAAATATAAATCTCTAGGATAACCACCAACAAAATATGCTTTATATCCTTTATCTTCTATCTTTTTTAATACTTTAGTTGCGGTTTCTAACATGTTTCACCTCACAGTAAAAAAAGGCTTAAATGCCTTTTTAGTTTAAAGCTTCCTTTAATTTAGAACCTGCTTTAATTGTAACTGCTCTTCTAGCTGGAATTACAACTTTTTCACCAGTTCTTGGGTTACGCCCATCTTTTTTTGGCTTATTTTTAGCTGTAAAAATACAAAAACCTGTTAAAGTTACTTTATCCCCTTCCTTAAGTCCTTTAGTGACCCCATTCACTAATGCTTCTAAAGCACGTGATGAATCAGCCTTTGTAAGTCCTGTTTCTCCTGCAATA
>JAQVMY010000035.1 GCA_028703405.1 Bacilli bacterium | reverse complement strand
CAATCCACTAGTAGCTTTTTCCTTGTTATTGGATACTGAATTCAAAAAATCACAATAAGTTATATTATTGTTTTTATTTATTGCTTGATCTAATTTATCATAATCAAAACCTATGATAAGTATTTTACCTTTTAATTTAGGTATTATTTTTTTTAATTCTTCAATCATACCAATCACCATTTAGATTATATCATATTTTTGCACTAAAAAACCCAAAAGATAGGTCGTCATAAACGATAAAACCTGTATTCCCAGGTGGGCATTACATGATAAGCATTAGGATCCTTATTAAAAATAAGTATTCAACACCGCTTATCAATTAAATTCCCAATCGCTTATCTAGTAGGTTTATTCAAAAGACTAACCATATCTTCTAGGCAATATAATTATAGCATAGAATTGTTTTTATTGATAGAGTAATTATCTAAAAAAGAGCTGTTTTCGCCATTTAGTTTATATCCTAATAATGAATTAATATTTACGTTAGTTGATGACGAAAATATATTTTTAACAATACTAGGATTAATTTTTTCTAAATCTTTAATTAATTTCTTTATTTCATCTCGTTTAGTACCATTACCACTAGTTGTTATTAAACATCCACACTTCATAAAAGTTAAATCATTGTATTTACTAAAGTTAATAATATCTTTTTCACGAATTAAATATAAAGGTCGGATAAGTTCTAAACCAGGGAAGTTTTTACTCTTAAGTTTTGGCATCATGGTTTGATGACTGCCATTATAAAATATATTTAATAAAATTGTTTCAATAACATCATCGTAGTGGTGGCCTAAAGCAATTTTATTACAATTTAAACTCTCGGCAATTGAGTATAGGTGCCCTCTTCTCATCCGAGCACATAAATAACAAGGATCTTTTTTGCCATGAAGTTCAACAACATTAAAAATATCTGTATTAAATACTTTAATTGGTATATTTAATTTCTTAGAATTACTATAAATTAAATTAATGTTTTCTTGATTATATCCAGGATTCATAACAATAAATTCTAAATCAAATTTTATTTGCCCATGTCTTTTTAATTCTTGGAAACATTTAGCAAGTAACATAGAATCTTTACCACCACTAATACAAACTGCAATTCTATCATTTTCCTCTATTAATTCATAATCTTTAATGGCTTTTATAAATTTACTCCATATTTCTTTTCTAAATTTTTTAATTATACTTTTTTCTATTTCCCGATATTTTTCCATTTTACCACCGGTATTAGTATATAATAAAACTTCTTGTTATTCAACAAGAAGTACCTAAAATATTTTACTGGTTTTTATATTGCTCGATTTCTTCATTAAAGAAACGTAGTTTAATTCCTGATTCTTTAAACATTGCTTCTGATTCAGCACCAGCATGATATTTTTTTTCACAAACAACTTCTTTTATGCCTGAGTTAATTATTAACATAGCACACGTACGACAAGGAGTCATTTTACAATATAAAGTCGCATTATTTAAAGGTATACCAAGTTTGGCTGCTTGACAAATAGCATTTTGTTCTGCATGGATAGTACGAACGCAATGATTAGTTATAGAACCATCCTCATGAATCATTTTTTTGAATTGATGACCAACATCATCACAGTGAGGAAGTCCTGCTGGTGAACCAACATAGCCAGTAGTTAGTATTTGTTTATCTCTTACAATAACACAACCGCTCTTCCCACGATCACATGTTGCCCTTTTAGCAATTGCCCTACAAACTTCCATAAAATAATCATCCCATGATGGTCTTTGATATTTTACCTCTTCTTCTATCTCTTTTTTTATTATACTTTTACCCATTTCTTATCACCTATAAACAATTATAACATACCGCTGACTACATCCTCAACCTAAATTCTAGAAAAAATCAAAAGGTTGTAATAATTCAACTAAATTATTATAACCTATATCAATATTATCATTTATAAAAACTGCGTAAGATATAATTTTTTCTTTTTAAATATAGGTAAAAAAAGATGTTTCCATCTTTTAAGGAGTTAATCTATTTGGACCTCTATATAAGAATGTAGCTTCTCTAATATTATCTAGTTCAAATATTTTCATCATAAGCCTAGCCATTCCAAATCCAAATCCACCGTGTGGAGGACATCCATAATTAAAAAAATCAATGTAGAATCTAATTGTTTCTGGATCAATACCTTTTTCAATTGCTTGACGTTCTAATATTTCAGGACGATGTTCTCTTTGAGCACCTGTTGTTATTTCAACTCCTTTATATATTAAGTCAAAACTATTGGAATATCCTTCTTCATCTACATTATGATAAAACGAACGAGATGATTTTGGGAATTTAGTTACAAAAACAAAATCACTATTAAAGTTTTCTTTTACATATTGACACAATAACTCCTCTTCTTTTCTTTCAAAGTCATCTGTTTTTTCAGCAACATAATTATATTTTTCCTTAATTATTCTTTTAGCCTCATCAAAAGTTATTCTAGGAAATTTAACATCAGTGTTGCTAATTTCAACATTAAAAGTTTCTTTTATTTCTAATGCATAAGCATCTCTTAATTTATCTAAAGAATATTTAATCCAAGCTTCTTGCATATCCATGACATCTTCAAATGAATCAATCCAAGATATTTCAGCATCTACCATAAATATTTCAGTTGCATGATATGAGGTATGTGAATTTTCTGCTCTAAAGGCTGGTGCGATTTCAAAGACATTATCAAAACCTGCGGCCATAGCCATTTGTTTGTAAAATTGAGGTGATTGAGATAAACAAGCATCAGTACCAAAATAATCTAATTTAAAAACTTCAGCACCTGATTCCGCATTACCACCTGATATTTTAGGTGATTGGATTTCAATAAAGCCATTATCTACCCAATATTCACGCATTGCTTTTAAAATTAAGGTTTGAGCCTTAAAAAACAAATTATTTTCTGCTCTTCTTAAATCTAAAAAGCGATAGTCCAATCTTGTTTCACGAAGTGACTTCTCTTTATCATTAATATCAATTGGTAATTCAGGAAGTGCACGACTAGTAATAACTATATTGGTTGGAATAATTTCCAGTCCTCCAAGTTTTACTTTAGGATTTTCTAATACTTCACCAGTTATAGTTACTGTGCTTTCAAGGGTTAAATTAGAAATAATTTCTACCATTTCCTTATTATCTTCGTTTTTTTCAAGGATTAATTGAACTTTCCCTGAACTATCTCTTAAAATAACAAATTGCACATATTGTAAATCCCTAATTTTATCGACAAATGCTTTTACTATTACTTCTTTTCCATAATATTTATTTAATTCTTTAATATAAATTTTCTTCATCTACACCACTTACTTTCTCATCTAATAGATTTATAATATATTCTTCAGGGGTCTCAAATTTTTCTTTTGTTTTATTATTTATAATTGTTAATATCTTATCATTAATAGTTTTTTCGTCAACAATAATGATGAATTTAGAATCATTAATCTTGTCCATTTTTATATTATTATGATTAAATTCTACATTAAAAGCATTCATTCTCAATGCTTCTACAAGTTTTAAACTATATGGAATGAAATCTTCATCAGTTATTCCAACATAAACATCAAGTCCTTCGTCTTCATTCATAATAAAACCATCATAATTAAGAATTGTTAACAAATTATTTATGTTTATTTTTAAGTCAAACCCAGGAGTATCAATTCCACCAATTTCTTTAATTAAATTATTGTATCTTCCACCACTTCCAATAATTAATTGATCATCTAGTTCAGAAATATTAGTAACAACAGAAAATATTGTATCAGTGTAGTAATTTTGTAATAAAGTTAATGATTCATCAACTTCATAATCAATTTCTAATTCTTCTAAGTATTTTTTCACCTTATCAAAATGATCAACATCTCCATTGGTATTAATTTTTAAACTAAAGTTATTTAATCCTAGCAATCTGCAAAAATTAATAGTAGCATTAATTACTTCTGTGTCTACTGTTGGACTAGCGCTGCCTAATGTATTAATTCCTAAGTAATAAGTTTCACTATAGTTATTCTCTTCAAAGGCTGAACCCGAGTACCACACTTTTAATGGCAATGATTGACCTTCAAACTTACCACTTAAATAATTTCTAATCACACCAACAACTAAATCTGGACTTAATTTGTAATCTAAATAATCATCACTTTTGATTAAACTAAGTATTTGTTCATCTTCTATATTAGGTGTTTTAATATATTGATAATTATATTTTTCCATTAAATTTTTAAATAAATTTTCAATATATAAAAAATTTTTAGCATCTGATCCAATAATATCTAAAGTCATTTAATGATTCTCCTTTGCTTTTTTTGTTTGCTTTTTTTTAGTTTCTTTAATATCACTTATTTTTGTATAAATATCGGTTTTATAAAATTTATAAGTTGTTATAATAATAATCGCAACTGGAAGTGAAATAATTATTCCCATGAAACCAAATAAGTATCCTCCAGCAAAGACTGATAAAATTACAATAATTGGATGAACTCGATTCGTTCTTTTATAAACGGTTGGATTAATAACATATGTATCTACTATCGATAGTACAAAAATAGCAATTATCGTATTAATTAATAATCCAGGAAATGGTAAATTAACAGCAGCTGTTATTCCTGCAATTGAATTAACTAAAAGTGCTCCAAAGAAAGGAATTAAGTTACCAAGGGCTGCTAAGATTCCAAGCAGTAGCGCACTAGGATGTTTAATAATATAATAAACAATAGTATATTCAACAAATGTTATAAGCACAATACTGGCAAAACCAGCTAAATATGATTTCATTTCTTTATCAAGAACAATAAAGAAACGATAAGTTCTAGGTGATTTTTTAACGACATAAGATTTAAACCAATCTCTAATATTATCCATATCAATTAAGAAATAAACAGCAGCTGCTAAAACAATTATTGTGTTAGAAATAACACTAAAGGAAACATTAATAAAATTAATCGCACCATCTGAAACATAATTTCCAAGCGTTACAATAATAGAGTTAAAACTACTAGCAAGCGTTTCTTGTAAAAGTCCAAAATTAAGATCATGTTTCAGTGATAGTTCTTTCATAAAGAGAATAATATTATTAAATAAATTACTTAGTTGCTCTATTAATAAAGGTATTACTAAAATTCCTAATATTGATAAAAAACTAAGCACTAATACAACAATAATTATTAAACCAAGTGATTTTGGCAGCCCTTTTCTCTCTAAATATTTAAGTAATGGATATAAAGCGTATGCTACTACAAAAGCAATTACGAAAGGTAATATAATGGTCCATATTTTATATAGTAATCCACCCCAAAAATCATTCATTAAATATATTAAGAAAATTATTAAAGTTATAATGGCTAAGTTAATTAATTTGAAATCAAGTTTGTTTTTTATCATTTTATCTCAACTTTCCATAACGATAGTAACGGGACCATCATTAGTAATTTGTACTTCCATCTCTGCTCCAAATATTCCAGTTTCGACATTAATATTATTTTCTCTTAGCATTTCATTAAATAAATTATATAATGGTTCCGCCTCAATTGGATTCAAAGCATCAGTATAACTTGGTCTTCTTCCTTTTAAAGTATTAGCGTATAAAGTAAACTGTGAAATACTTAAGATATTACCCTTAACATCAATTAATGATTTATTCATTAAACCTGCTTCATCGTTAAATATCCTGAGATTAATTAGCTTATTAATAATATATTCAATATCTTTAACAGTATCACCGTTAGTAAAACCAACTAAAACTACTAATCCATGATCAATACTACCAACAATAAGACTTTCAACACTAACGCTTGATTTTTTAGATCTTTGAATTACAACCTTCATTATTTTATTATCCTTTCAACTGCTACAACACTCGGAATTAATTTTATTTCATCCATAAATTTTATAATATTTTCTTTATGTTCAACTAAAACCACAATTTCATACAAATAATTATTATTTTTAGTTATTGCATTAATATTTTGCACGACAACACTTGAATTAGCTGTTTTAGCAATTATATTTAATAATAAATTTTCAATGTTTGTTGCTTCAACTAAAATTGAGGTTGGATATTTTTTGTCAATTATTTCATTCCATCTAACTTCAATAATTCTTTCATCAAGGTCACTAATGTTTGGACACACCATGCGATGAACTGTAATTCCATATCCTTTTGTAATATACCCAACAATACGATCTCCAGGAATTGGTTTACAACAAGAAGCAACATTTACTTTTATATCGTCTATACCTTCAACAACAATATCATTTTTAATGACTGGTGTTGTAACTTCACGGGTCTGAGCTTTTTTAAGAATTATTTCTTCTTTAGACTCATTATCATTAGTTATAATATTTATTAACTGATTAGTTGGAACTTTATTTATTCCAATATTAATATATAATTCTTCAATATTTGTACATTTCAATTCTTCTAATATTTTATTAACATTATCAGGTGTAAAAAAATCATTAAAGGAAATTTTTCTTTTTCTTAATTCTTTAGCAATTAATTCCTCACCACGTTTAATATTACTGACTTTATCATTACGATTAAAGAAGGCTTTAATTTTATTTTTAGCTTGTACTGTTTTAGCCATATTAATCCATTCTTTACTAGGACCTGTTGAATTTTTATTAACATTTATTTTTATAATATCATCATCTTTTAATTGATAATCAAGTGCTACAATACTACCATTAACAATAGCCCCTACCATCTTATCTCCTACTTCAGTATGTACTCGATAAGCAAAATCAATAGGATTTGAACCTTTAGGCAATTCAATTACATCACCCTTTGGTGAAAATACATAAATAGTATTTTTAAAAACATCTTCTTTTACAGAATCAACAAATTCTTCATCATCTGATTCAGTATTTTTAAGTTCAATAATTGATCTGAAAAATTGTAATTTTTGTTCCATGGTACTTTGCATAGAATGGTTTTTACCTTTTTCTTTGTAACTCCAATGGGATGCGATTCCATGTTCCGCAATCTTATCCATGTCATAAGTTCTAATTTGAATTTCAAATAAATTTCCATCCATTCCAAACACTGTTGTATGTAATGATTGATACATATTTGTTTTAGGCATAGCTATAAAATCTTTAAATCGTTTAGGAATTGGACGATATTTAGAATGCAATATCCCTAATGCTTGGTAACACTCTTGTTCTGTATCAACAAATACCCGAAGTGCTAGAAGGTCATAAATATCACTGAATTTGCGCCCCGTATCTAATTTTTTATAAATACTAAAAATACTTTTAGCGCGTCCCTTTACCTCGTTTTTAATACCGTGTTCAGCAAGTAAACTAGTTACTTTATTAACCATGTCTTTAACGGTATTATCTCTTTCACCTTTTGATTGATTAAGGTTTTCAACAATTGAGTAATAAACATCTGGTTTTAAATAACGAAGTGATAAATCCTCTAATTCGCTTTTAATTTGGTTCATCCCTAAACGATGGGCGATAGGAATTAATATATCTAATGTTTCACGGGCTTTTTCTTTTTGTTTTTTTTCAGGTAATACCCAAAGAGTTCGCATATTATGCAAGCGATCTGCTAATTTAATAATAATTACTCGGACATCTTCTGACAATCCAACAATTATTTTACGATGATTAGCTATCATTGCTTCATTTTCACCAGTAAAATTCAATTTATTAATTTTTGTAACGCCAACCACTAATGAATTTATTTCAGGTCCAAACTTTTCAATTAACTCTTCTTCACTAGCATCACAATCCTCTAATACATCATGAAGTAAAGCCGCACATATTGTTGCATTATCGGCATAAATACCTGTCAGAATATAAGCAACATTAAGGGGGTGATCAACGTAATCTTCTTCCGTTAATCTTTTCACTCCAAAATGTTTTTCATAAGCATACAAGTAAGCCTTAGTAATTATCTCTGTTTCGTGCTCATCTTTACTATATGACAAAAACTTATCTCTTAGTTTTTCAAAAGTAACCATTTCCCTTTTATTATTCACAATATCACTCTCTGATTTCTATTCCTCGGAAGTTTCAAAATAAACCCTTCGATTGCGCAAATTCAATTTTGTTTTTAAGTAGTTATCAATTAAATCATTATCACAATTTAAAACATCACGAACCATTTCATGCAGCGCAAGTGAGGATGATGATTTCCATTTAACTTCTTTTAAGAAATTCCAAATGTCATCTTCTTTAATATAATTGAACCCATTCCTATGCATCTCACGGCGTTTTGTAGTTAAAGCAGGTTTTATTCTTTCATATAATTCTTCTAATGAATTAAAAACAACGTCCATAATTTTCCTCCTTATATTTAATAAACCAAGATTTTATACATATATATTATTATATATTAAAAATTAGCATTTTAAAAGGAGAAACGAAGAAATTGAGTAAATTTGTCAAATCAACATTTATTTTAATTATTGGTGGAATGATTACAAAACTAACTAGTATGCTTATTAAAATTGTTATGACCAGACTTGTTGGAGTCGAGGGGATGGGAATTTATATGTTAATATCCCCTACTTTTATGCTACTAATTGGGTTGGCTCAGTTTGGTTTCCCGATTGCTATATCTAAATTAGTTAGTGAAAATAAAAAAGATAACCGCAAACTAGTTTTTGGTATCCTTCCTATTTCTTTGTTTTTAAACTTTATAATTATATTATTATTACTAATTTCTTCTAAATTTTTAGCTAATAATTTATTAAAAGAACCTAGAACTTTTTATGCACTTATATCAATTGGATTAGTTCTTCCTTTTATTAGTATTTCTAGTATTTTAAGAGGCTATTTTTTCGGGAAAGAGAGAATGATTCCCCATGTTATATCAAATGTTACTGAAGATATAGTTAGGTTAATTATTATTGTTATTGGGATACCAATTTTTTTAACTAAAGGATTAGAATTTGCTGTTTCTTTTATTGTTTTATCAAATATTTTTAGTGAATTAACATCTATCCTTGTCTTATTTTTATTTTTGCCCAAAAACTTCAAAATATCAAAACAAGATTTTGTTTTAAATAAAAGCTATATCAAAGATGTTTTAGATATTAGTCTACCTTCAACTAGTAGTCGTTTAATAGGCAGTATTGGACATTTTTTTGAACCTATTATTATTACTTTTGTTTTATTAAAGATAGGTTATTCTAGTCATTTTATATTAACAGAGTATGGAATAATTACAGGATATATTATGCCTTTATTATTAATGCCATCATTTTTTACAATGGCTATATCTAATGCTTTAATTCCAACTGTAAGTTATGCTTTTGCTAATAATCATAAAGTATATGCTAAAGGTAAAATTAATCAAGCTTTATTTTTCTCTTTATTAATTGGAATACCAGTTACTATTATTTTTATATTTTTTCCTAATGTTTTACTAAAGTTTATTTATAATACCACTGTCGGTAGTACTTATCTAAGAATCCTAGCCCCTATCTTTGTTTTATACTATATTCAAGTACCTTTAACTAGTAGTTTACAAGCTATAGGTAAAGCTAAAGAAGCAATGACTGGAACATTTAGAGGAATTATTATAAGAACTATCTTATTATTCGTTTTTTCATCATTTAAGATAGGTTTGTGGGGTCTTATTATAGCATCTAGTGTAAATATCCTCTATGTTACAATTCATCACTTTAGATGCGTTTATAAATCTTTTTGAATAATGAATAATCGTTCATCTATATAAAATGAATAATATATATTACTTAAAGATAAATTCTTAGATTCAAGAATTTCAAGTAACCAATCAGGAGTTTTATTAATATCAGTTAATGTTTGATAATCAATAACACCATTAATTACAAGTGGCAATGGCTGATATTGCTTTTCTACAACTAATTCATCATTATTTAGGTAGGCCATCTTAATATCTTCTATTTTACCTATACCTTGATTACTTAATTCATTAACTAAACTATGAAGAGAATATTTCTTCTTAGCTATTTCACTAAAATTAACCTTCCCATTTCTTATTACAATATTATTATTAATACTTTTTTTATTATCAAATAATCTTAGAAGTGGCCTAAAAAAGATAAGCGCTAGAACAGGAAATATAACTATTAAAAAATTCTGATTATCATTAAACAAAACTTCAATCATTAATTGAATAGTTAGTATAAAAATAATACCATCAGCAATTGTTAACTCCTTTAATTCCTGTTTGTTAATTAAGCGATATGCAATAATAATAAATAAATAAAAAATAATTATTCGAAATATAATTGTTGGATTCATCTAATCACCTATTTAATTATGTAACTTTGAATATTTTTTTATACATTGAATAAAATTAATTAGGTGATATAATGATTTTTTTTAAAAATTCAATCAAACCCCTATTAACTATTTTAATAACTATTTTAGTCCTAACATTAATTATAACTACTTTTAATTATTTTAATTTAATAAGTTATAAAGTGGTATCTATTCTTAAAATAATTATTCCAGTAATTGCTTTTATTATAGGTGGTTTTATTATTGGTAAAAGAAGTGTGTCTAAAGGATGGTTAGCAGGGTTAAAGTTAGGTCTTATCTTTATAATCGTTTTACTATTATTTAATACACTAGGACTTAATCATAAATTCAAACTTATTGATTTAATTTATTACTTAATATTATTAGGGT
>JAQVMY010000034.1 GCA_028703405.1 Bacilli bacterium | reverse complement strand
GAGTATACTCATTCACTTGCTTTAATACATGGGGAAAGAATTAATGTAGCATACACTTATAATGATGGTGTTGAGACATCTATACCTGAAAATAGTAAATATAAATTAAATTATACAGGCGAAAAGCCTAAAGCGGGTAGAGTGGTTATTAACAATAAAGGTGATGTTGGAGTATCTATACATAATGGTAAATGGTGTGCTATTAAGAATTTTAACGAAGTCAAAGTGCAACTTTATGATCTTTTGGAAGAGGAGTGTTTACAAAGCGTAGCACTAGCAACCATTGAGTTAGTAGGTGAACCGCTTGTCTATGTGTCGATAAATACAAATTACACTGACCAAGGAGCGATAGCCAAAACAATTGATGATGAGCCATTATTTGATATACAATATGAAATTAAATATCAAGGTCAAATTATAGATGAAGTTGATGTTTCAAAACTAGGAACATATGAAATAACTTATATGGTAGAACATCTTGGATATAAAGCGAGTGTAAAACGAAGTGTCATAGTTGAAGACAAGATACCACCAGATTTAATAATACCTTCTAACATAACCCTTAAAGTAGAAGAAGTACAAGATTATAATTTTATGGAAGGTGTAACAGTCAGTGATAATAGTTTAGAAACAATTATTGTCACACTAACTAGTGATATTATAATTTATCCTGGTGAATACACAGTAGTTTATAGTGCGAGTGATTCATCGGGAAATACAACAACAAAAACTAGATATGTAACAGTTATAGATGTGGGCTATCCAGTTATAACTATTTTAGGAAATAATCCAATAACAATTAATGTTGAAAATGCTTATACAGATTTAGGTGCAACAGCATATGATGAAGTTGATGGAGATATAACAGTAGATATAATAACAACAGGAACTGTCAATGTAAATGTAGTAGGAACCTATACAGTAAAATATACTGTCAGTGATAAAGCAGGAAATGAGACAATAGCAACTAGAACAGTAAATGTAATAGATAATGTATCACCAATAATAACTTTTGGAACAAACGGGAATAGTACATATGCCAAAAGTCATAATACAACAGTAACAGTAATAGATGCACATGGAACAGTATTATATAGATATTATCAATGGACAACTTCAACTACTGCACCAAGTTCAGCATCATTTACAACAACGTTTACAAATGACGCAACACTAACCAGTCCAGCAGGAGTAACTGGAGGATATTATCTATGGATAAAAGGTGTAGACAATAGCGGAAATGAAAGAATAGAGAGAAGTAATGTCTTTAATCTAGATAATACAATACCTACAATAACTTTTGGAACAAATGGAAACAGCGCATATGCCAAAAGTCATAATACAACAGTAACAGTTAGTGACACTCACGGAACAGTTGCTAGTAGACAATATCAGTGGACAACATCAACAACTGTCCCAAGTACTGGTTCATTTACAACAACATTTACAAATGGTGGAACAATTAATACACCAGGTGGTGTAACAGGTGGCTACTACTTATGGATAAAAGGAGTAGACAGTAGTGGTAATGAACTAATATCAAGAAGTAATGTCTTTAATCTAGATAATACAATACCTACAATAGCTTTTGGAACAAATGGAAACAGCGTATATGCCAAAAGTCATAATACAACAGTAACAGTTAGTGATACTCACGGAACAGTTGCTAGTAGACAATATCAATGGACAACATCAACTACTGCACCAAGTTCAGCATCATTTACAACAACTTTCACTAACGGAGCAACTCTAAATAACCCAGCTGGAGTAACTGGAGGATATTATCTATGGATAAAAGGAGTAGATAATAGTGGCAATGAAAGAATAGGGAGAAGTAATGTCTTTAACTTAGATAATGCAGGACCAACGGTACCAACAGGTGGAAGTATAGGTTCAGTATCAGGTTCAAATACAACTGGTACGATTGCAACAGTTGCAAGTGGATCTAGTGATGCCCATAGTGGAATATTAGCATACAAATATTTAGTAACTAATAACAGTACAGTACCTGCAAATACAAATACAGGATTTACGACATCTAGAAATTTCACAAGAAGTTGTGGAACAACTTATTATGGTTGGGCGATAGCAGAAGATAAACTTGGTAATAAATCATCTGTAAGATCCTTAGGAAATACAGCAGATGGCGCAAATTCATATAGTGGATGGAGTAGTTGTTCTAAAAGTTGTGGTGGTGGAACTCAAACTAGAACTAATTCATGTTTATTAATAACGACTGGCTTATCACAATCATGTAATACTCAAGCGTGTTGTACACCTCCAACAGGAGCATGTACAACAGTAGGTCAAACTAATTGTGGTAAAACTTGTACAGCTAATACTGTAGCAAATGTAACCAAAACTTGTGAAACAGATTATAGTGCATCGCCTATAGACGCATATGAATGTAACTCAAATAGCAAACCATATTCAAAAGGTCTATATTCAGGTTGGGTATGTAAAGAACCTCGTATCAGATGTACTAATGATCTTTATCAATTTAATTGTACAAGAACTGATTTAAGAACAGGCATACAATATATAGGTTGTGATACTTCAGGTATTCCTTATCAATCAATATCTTCTTATTCAGGTTGGATTTGTACTCAAGCAACTTGTATACGTAAAGGCACTTGGAAATAATTAACTAAACATTAATTATTTCCTTTTTTATAATTTGCGCTTTTCTAAATTTATGCTATAATAAACCCCACTGAAAGAGGGATTGAATGTTTGAACATATTTATGATATTGAAAAATGTATTCGTTTAAAACCAATTAATCGAACAGATGAAGAAGCTGCTGATGTGGTAAATTCAGTTAATACAACTATTTACAGTGCAAAAAATGATGTTACTTGGCATTATATTGAAGGTAAATATTATCGATTTAAGTTTTTTAAACGTTTTTATTCAATACTTAATGAATTAATTGGACCAAAAATAGCTAATAAATTAGATTTGAAAACAGTAAATAATTTTCCAGCTATTATGGATTACGGAGAATTTTTAACATTTTATGGTATTATCTCGGAAAATTTTGTTGATCCAAATAAAGAATATCTTACAATCTTTGATATTGGGTTTAAACAAAAAACACAACCATCATATAAAAATATACGAAGATTAAAAAAATATTGTAATGAAGAAGATTATCATGATTTAATAAATAATCTTTTTAAAATGACTTGTCTAGATTATTTAATGGGACAAGTTGATAGGGTATCTAGCAATTTTTTATTCGAAAAAGATGGTGACAAAATAACCTTTGCACCTTTATTTGATTATGCTGAGGCATATGAATGTGCGAAAATGGGCTGTTTCTTCAATCCCAAAGAAAATCAGCAACATAATTTTTCAATAGGAAATACTTTTATCGCTCCATCATTTTGGGAACCAAAATTTAAAAGGGAATTAAAAAAATATCCCCAATTTAGAGAATATTTAGAAAAAATTCGTGAAATTAATATTCTTGAAATAATTAAAGAAATAGAAGAAGAACATAATTTAAAAATAAATGATGAATTTAAAAGATATTACGATGTTAGAACACAAGAAAAACAAAGAAGCTTAGTCATTTAGGCTTCTTTTTGAAATAAATCATTAATATTTAAATTATGCGTGCTACCGAGTGGTAATTCATAAGTATAGTAAACATTTTTCTTAGGTAATATTATTTTCCAAGGTTTAAAATTTTGATAAATATATAATATTTTGTTATTAATATCAGTCATAACGACATCAATAGATTGAAACATAAAAAAAGTGTGAATTGAATTACAATTTGGAAAACAAACTCCAAAATCAAGTTTTTTTCTTATAAACATTAAACCTATAAGCCTATTTTTAAAATTTTTATAACATTTAATTGTCATAACATCACCACAATAAATATAACATATTAAAAAGGGTTTGACAATTATAACAAAAAACGATAGAATTATGGTAGTGAATTTAAATTTGGAGGTACATATGTCTAGATTAAACAATAAAGGTCAAGCATTAGTGGAATATTTATTAATAATCGCCGTTATTAGTGTGGTTGTTATTGGCGTTGTAAAATTACTAGGAGGGTATTTACAAGATTCGGTTACTAAAACTTCTTGCTCTTTAGTTAACAAAATTTATGTAGAGGGTGCTAAACCTGGTGAAGGACAATGTGTTGATCAATAAAAATGATGAAAGTCATTTTTTTATTGCCTTAGACACAAAAACATTAGTTTCGGATGTAGATAAATAATTTCAGACATTGAAACACTGCTTTCAGACAAGGTATTTTATTTTAAGACGTTAAAACACCGCTTTCAGACAAGGTATTTTATTTTAAGGAGTTAAAACACTACTTTCGGACATGGATAATTAATTTTAGACATTGAAACACTGTTTTTGGACATAAAAACCCACTTCAGACACTAAAACACTACTTTCGGACATGGATAATTAATTTTAGACATTGAAATACCACTTTCAAACAAGATGTTTTATTTTAAGACATTAAAACACTGTTTTCGGACATTAATTAAAAGTATTATTAAAAGGACATTCAAGAGATAGTTTTACAAACAAATGAACTTTATATTGTTTATTTTGATATTATTTGATATAATTTTATTAGAATAGAGGTGTGACAAATGAACAATAAAGGTCAAGCATTGATTGAATTTGTTATGATTATACCTATTTTTTTGTTTATTGCGCTTGGTATGGTGGATTTCGGGAACATTCTGCACCAAAAATATCGTTTAGAAAATGATTTAGATTATATTGTTGATTTATATCAAGAAAATAAACAAACTGATATAAACAACTTTATTTTTAAAAATAAAATTAATGTTAATTATGAAAATAGTGATGAATTTGTTATGATTGAATTATCAAAAAAAATAAATATTACAACCCCTGGATTAAATTTAATTTTAAAAGAACCTTATTATGTAACCGTTGAAAGGTATATTTATGAATAATAAAGGTCAAACATTAGTTGTTTTTATTTTATTATTACCATTAATTGTACTACTACTAACATTTGTTATTAATGAGGGATATGTTTATATTGCAAAGAGAGCATTTACTAACGATATTAAAGAAGCTATTAATTATCGATTTCAATTAGAAGAAACTGATGAAATAATTTATGATAAAGTTTATAATTATATTTATAAAAATGTTAAAAATATTTCTTCATTAGATATTAATTTAAGTGATAATTATATTAAAATAACTGCTTCTGTTAAGGTGAAAGCAGAATTACCAATGATTATTAAAAAAGATTCATTTCAGATTACTGTTTCATACACTGGTCATATTTTTGATGAAGAAGTAGTTATAATAAAAGAATAGAGGGATAGTATGGCAATACATAAGGCCAAAACAATTACAATAACTTCTGTTAAGGGAGGAGTTGGTAAAACAACTACTGTACTTAATCTTGCGGGAATTTTTAGTTTAATGGATAAAAAAGTATTAATTATAGATTTGGATTTATATAGTGGTGCCGTAGCAGCGTCACTTAATGTTTCTAATGATAATGATTTTTATAAATTAATAGATGATTTAAATAATAACCGTTTTGATAAAATAGAAGATTATATTTCTAAGTATAATGATTTAATTGATGTCATTCCAGCCCCTAAAGATCCTAGGTTTGCCAATAAAATTAATAGTAAATACTTGAATGTTGTTATTAGCAGGGCTAGTACCAAGTATGATGTTATTTTAATTGATACCAATCATATTTTAGATGAAATTAACTTAGTAACACTAGATGCTAGTGATGAGATTATTTATGTTATTAGTAATGATTCAATCGATTTGAAGAATATGAAATCAATGGTTTCAATATTTAAAGATATGGATAAAAAAAATTATAAAATTGTTTTAAACAATTCTAAAGATAAACTTCGTAATTACTTTAGTAAATATGATATAAAAAATATAATTAAAGATAATGTTGATTATATTATTCCGTCAGAATTTTATGTTAGAAACTTTGATAAATATGTTTTAGACGGTGAAATTTTAACTTTAAACAAAAGACTTAGAACTACTGATAAAAAGGCTATAAGAATATTTGAATTAATAGCTGAGTCATTATTAAACACAAATAGGGGTGAATAAGATGAAAAAATTAGTTGATGAATTTAATGTAAAAATTGATAAAAGTACTCATACTTATATACCTGATTATCAAGCATTTGAAAACAAAGAATTATTAGATGAATTAAGAACTAAAATAATTCAAAATTTAATTGATAATAATACCCAACAAATTACGTTAGAAGATTTTGTTAAAACAGAAATTGATAATACCCTAGAAGGTTATGACTTAACTAATGTTGAAAGAAGTTATATTTATAATTTAATTGATAATGAAATTAATGGTTATGGACCAATAACAGAGTTGTTAAAAGATTCCTTAATTACTGAAATTATGGTTAATAATACTAATGAAATATATATTGAATTAAATGGTCGAGTAGTTCGTGATGATAGCATTTCTTTTATTAATGAAGAACATATTATTAGAACTATTCAAAGAATGATTCAACCGCTAGGTAGAACTATTGATACTACCAATCCAATGGTGGATGCTAGGTTAGTGGATGGTTCTAGATTAAATGCTATTATTCCCCCATTATCTTTAAAAGGACCTATTTTAACTATTCGTAAATTTAAAGATGATTTAGCAAATATTGAAGATTTTTTAAGAAGTGGTACGCTTACTTCTTATATGGCTAGATTTCTAGATGCTTGTGTTCAAGCAAAACTAAACATTGTAATATGTGGTGGGACTGGTAGTGGTAAAACAACCTTACTTAATGTATTATCCTCATTCATTGGTAATAGAGAAAGAATTATTACGATTGAAGATGCTGCTGAATTAAGACTTAAGCAAGATCACGTTATTTCTCTTGAAACAAGGCTTGTAAATTATGAGGGAGAAGGGGAAATATCAATTCGTGATTTAGTTATAAACTCCCTTAGAATGAGGCCTGACCGAATTATTGTTGGAGAAGTTCGTGGTAAAGAAGCATTTGACATGCTACAAGCCATGAATACTGGGCACAACGGGAGTTTAACAACTATGCATGCCAACTCACCATCTGATGCCTTAAATCGTTTAGAAACAATGATTTTGATGGCTGGTATGGAAATACCAGTTCCAGCTATTCGTGAATATATCGAAAATGCAATTGATATTGTAATTCAAGTTGAAAGATTAAGTGATGGTAGAAGAAAAGTTGTTAGTATTTGTGAGATAGTAGGATATGAAGAAGATAGTATCACTTTAAAAGAAATCTTTGGTTTTAAACAAACAGGACTATCTGAAAGTGATGAAGTTATTGGAGAGTTTGTGATGCATGATTATGTGCCTCTTGTCTACAAAAGAATAAAATCACAAGGAATTGATACTCTAAAAGATATTTTCGAGGCTGAAAATGAATCTTGAACAAATAAAATACTTTGATATCCAAGAACAACTAACACCTACAAAAGAAACTTTAATAATAAACTTTACCCCACCATCGCATACGATAAAGTATGAATATATTATTTTAAAAAATAATCAAGAATATAAAACTATTACAATAAATAATTCATTACCAACAGATATAATTTTAGATTCAACTGGTAAGTATCAAATTAAAGTTACAACTTATGATAATTATAATCAAACCGAAATTTATAATAGTGGTGACTACATTATTGATAAAGACAAACCATATATTATTTTAAATGAAAGTAATATTGATATGCCTCTTGGAACTGATTTAAGAGTAATGGAGGGAGTTAAAGCCCACGATAATCAAGATGGTGATTTGTTAGATAAAGTAGTTACCAATTATGATGAATTAGATTTTACAACAGTTGGAATTAAGAATTTAACTTATACTGTAGTTGATTCAGCCGGTAATGTTGCAACTAATAACATAAGTATTAATGTTTATAATGCTAGATTAGAAAGTATTTTCGCACTTCAATATATCATTTTAGGCATAATTCTAGTATTATTTGTTTTAATTGCTAGATACCGCCGAGGGATTAAACTTGAAAAACGGGTTGCAAAATATAGTATCAATCCTGTACAAGATGATAGTTTATCACTAGGTGATAGATTAGTAAGTTCCTATAAAAAAGTTATAGATAATATAAGTAATATTTTAGGAAAATCTGTTTTTATCACTAAATATAGTAAACGATATAATAAATACATTAATGTTATTAATGCTAATTATTTCAATGCAATTGATTTTGTTAGTGAAAAAATATTAGTTTCTTTTCTATTTTTGGGTATGGCCTTTTTTGCTAAATTATTACAGAATGAATTTCTTAATTATTATGACTCTATTATTCCTTTGATTTTCGGTTTTTTTACCCCAGATATTATTTATATTTTTAAATTTAAAAGGTATCGTAATCACTTAGAAAACGATTTTTTACAAGCTATTACAGTTATGAATAATGCTTTTAAATCTGGTCGTAGTATTGTTCAAGCGATTGAATTAGTAACTAATGAATTAGATGGTCCAATCGCCCATGAATTTGAAAAAATGATCTTAGAAATTAACTTCGGACTATCAATAGATGTTGTTTTCAAGAGATTTGCTGATCGTATAAAATTAGAAGAAGCAACCTATTTAACAGTTGCTCTTACAATCTTAAGTAAAACAGGTGGAAACATTATTAAAGTGTTTTCATCAATTGAAAAAAATTTATTTAATAAGAAAAAACTTAAACTAGAACTCAAATCATTAACAGGAAGTTCCAAATTAATTGTAACTATTTTAATTGGATTACCAATTTTCTTTGTTCTAGTGGTTAATCTAATTAACCCAAATTATTTCATACCATTGTATACAACAGATATTGGCAAAATAATATTGATAATTATATTAACTATATATGTTAGTTACATTTATGTAATTCAAAAATTTATTAAAGTAAGGTTGTGAGATAATGCATAATACAAGATTAAAAAATAAAGTAATTAGAAAAATATATAGAGATATTGATATTTATGCTCTTCAACAAAAATTAGATTTACTTGGTAACCTTAATGCCGTGGATGCAGTTAAGTATATGAATACACGATTAATTATTATTGTTTCATTATTCCTAGGTATTTTATTTACTTTTAAAATGGGATATATATATGCCCCCATTGCAACTGTGATTCTTTATTATATATATGACTATATATGTATTGATAGGAAATTAAAGATTCGTACTAGTTTACTTGATCGTGAAGCCTTACAATTTTTTGAAATACTGACTCTTACTTTAGAATCAGGTAGAAATTTAGAGCACGCTTTAGAAATAACTTGTTTCAATGTTGATTCAAACATATCAAGGGAATTTAAAAAAGCCTTAATGGAAATGAAGTTTGGCAAATCATTATTAGAAGCCCTAGATAATATAAAAAAGCGAGTTCCATCAGAGACAATTAATAATATTATTTTAAATATTACCCAGACTAATGTATTTGGGAATAGTATTTTGGAAACAATGTATAATCAAATAGATTTTTTAAGAGAAAAACAAATCTTAGAAATAAAAGAAAGAATTAATAAAATTCCTAATAAGGTTAGTATCATATCGGTAATATTTGTTATACCATTAATACTTTTACTTATTTTAGGACCATTTATTATAAATATTTTAAGTTAGATTTAATTATTTATTGTATAATATAGACAGGAGTGATTATGATGTATTATTTTATAGGGATTAAAGGGTCAGGAATGGCTTCACTTGCATTAATAATGCATGAGTTAGGATATAAAGTAACTGGCAGTGATAAAACAGAACACCTTTTTACAGAAGTTTCATTAGTTGAAAAGGGCATTCCTATGCTTCCTTTTGATGCTAATAACATTAAAGAGGGGATGACTATTGTTCAAGGAAATGCTTTTCGTGATGATCATGAAGAAGTAGTTCGCGCAAAAGAACTAGGTCTTAAAATATATTCTTACCAAGAGATGGTAGGTAAACTAACGAAAATGTTTAAAACAATTGGAGTATCAGGTTGCCATGGTAAAACAACAACAACTTCAATGATGGCTCACGTTATGGGAAACATTCGTGGTAGTAATTATTTAATTGGAGATGGAACTGGGTATGCAAAAAAGGAGAATGAATATTTCGCCCTTGAAGCATGTGAATATAAGCGCCATTTTCTAGCATATACACCTTATTATGCTATTATTACAAACATTGAGTTAGATCATATTGATTATTATAAAGATATAGATGATATGGTTTTAGCTTATGAAGAATATGCTAATAAAGCTGAAAAAATGATTATTGCGTGTGGGGATGATCCATATACTCATTCATTGAATGTTGATAAACCAATTTTCTTTTATGGTTTAGACGATGATAATGATATAATTGCCAAAGATGTTGAGTTTGGTGATGATGGAACAAGTTTTGATGTTTTTGTAGAAGGAAACTACTATGGACATTTTGATTTACCACTATATGGTAAGCACATGTTATTAAATTCATTGGCTGTTATTTCGGTTTGTTATTATGAAAGAGTTGACGCTAAAGACGTTTTTAAATATTTAAAAACTTTCCAAGGTGCAAGAAGAAGATTCAAAGAAAAAGTAATTGGAGATATTGTTACAATTGACGATTATGCTCACCATCCAACAGAAGTTAAAGTAACAATTAAAGGAGCAAGACAAAAATATCCAAATAAAGAGATAGTAGCAATAT
>JAQVMY010000109.1 GCA_028703405.1 Bacilli bacterium | reverse complement strand
TGTTGATGGAACATTTTATTTAAAAGACAGTGGTTTTAATAGTTACACTCTTACTATTATCAATAGAGATTTTGAAAGAAAAGAACTTAATTTAAAACTTAATGATAATTTGATATTTGAATTAGCCAAAGAAGATAATTCAGAACTTGATTATAATATATCGTTATTTCTTAGATATGTAATCAAAATGAAAGAATGTATTTTTACACCTTCCAAAATAGTAGCTGATTTAAATATGCAAATAACCCCTACTAAGTTTGGAAGATTACTAAATGATAATCTTGATAAATTAAAACAAGAAGGCATCTTTATTGAACAATGTAGAACAGCAACCGCTAGAAATTATAAAGCAATATTTATTGATCCAATGACTATCAATGTTGATGATAATTAAAAATTTCTTCAACTCACGATTGGGCTATGCCCTAGTGAGATAAGTCATAAAATGACTATCTTAGAAAGGAGGGCAAAATGTATGATGGCAAACAAGTATTAAGATTTGTTACTAATTACAAAAGTAAAGATCTATATAACATAGGAAATGAAATGACTAAAAGAAGTGGCACTGGTAATTATGACAAAAATAGGACTAAATTTAATATTCATTATAAAGATATTAAAAGCTATAACTTATATCAAGAAGTTAAGAGTCACTTAAATAATAATAATGTTGAATATCTAAATAAAACCAAAACTAATATGCTAAATGGCGTAACTATTACTAGCGGTCCTGAATTTTTTCAAACACTAGGAATGGAATTTATAGAAAGTGATAGAGTTTATCAATCTGGTAATAAAAAAGGACAGAATGTAATGATACCAAATATTAAAAATAAAGATGATATACCAAATGAAGTTAAAAGATATTTCGATTGTTGTTATGAGTTTATTAAAAATACTTTTGGTGAAGAAAATATCATAATGGCACAGGTTCATTATGATGAAGATACTCCTCATCTACAAGCTTATTTCTTACCTATTGTAAATAAGGTAAAAAGAAAAGTATTTGAAAAAGATACTGAAGGAAATGTAATAAAAGAACCAGTTAAAGGGATTGATGGTAGTGAAAAATTAGTACCCAAATTAAAAAGAGATAGCAATGGCAAAATTGTTTATGAAACATTAAAAGGTAAGTTTTTAAATAATGATCAGTTATGGAAAGACTTAGGTGGCAAAACCTCATTTGCTACCCTACAAAATTCTTTTAATAAATATATGACTGAAAAAGATTTTAGATTAGATCGTGGCAAAATTGGAAGTAATAAAATTCATACTGACAAGTTAGATTTCAAGAAAGAAGAATTACAAGCAGAATTATATAATCTGGAGAATGATATTAAGCAGGCTGAAACAAAATTAAACACCTTTAAAGATAGTATTGAAAATAAAATTAACATTGATGATATTACACTAAAAAAAGGAATAACTGGATATAACTCAAAAGATGTTGAAAAGTTAATAGATTTTTCAACAAACTTAAAACAGTTAAATAGTATTACTAAATATCAACTTGAATCTGAACAAAGAAAAAACTTTTCATTAAATATGGAAAATGACTACTACAAAAACAACAAAGAATTAATCAATATGAAAAGAGACAATTATCAAAATCATTTAAACTTTAAAGATTTAAAAAATGATAATGCTTTCTTACAAAAAGGTTTTAATGAAATAGCAAGAGCATTATCAAATACACTTAAAATTAAACCATTAAACAATTTTACGTCTTATATTAAATTAGCAAGAGAAATAAATAAATCAAATTCACATATAAATTATGAAATGGATCAAGCGTCAAAAGAATTCAGCAAATTATTTGATAATAATGAATTATAGAAAGGAAGTATATTATGGCAGTATTTAAAGCAGACAAGCCCTCAAAAGATGGGAAGCAATGGGTTTTTTATACAAGATATACTGATTTATCTGGTGATAGAAAACAATATAAATCAAAGAAATATGCTACTAAAAAAGAAGCCTTAGAGGGAGAAAGACAGTTTGAATTATATTTAGATAAAAATATTAACAAAAGTAATATGACTTTTAAGGATTTATATCTAGCTTATTATGATTATCAAAAAGATAAAGTAAAGCAAACAACTATTAAAACTTATCTCGATAGAATTAAATATTTAGAATTGCTTTCAAACATCAAACTAGATGATTTAAATATTCATCACTTTGAAACTTGGAAAAAGAAGATGTATGAGTATAAAAATATATCAAATTCTTATAGAAATATGATTTATAAATTTTTAAAAGCAATTCTAAATTATGGCTCTAAATGGTATGGTTTCAATTTCACTAGCACCTATAATAAAATGACTAATTTTACCGATCCTAACGAAATAAAACCAGAAATGCAATTCTTCACTTATGATGAGTTTAAAAGATTTATTGCTCAAGAAGATGAATTAAAATATAAATGCTTATTTAAAGTTTTATATTATTGTGGACTACGTAAAGGCGAACTTAGAGGATTAACTTGGGATAATATTAATTTTAATGATAGTACATTAAATATCAGAAAAAATGTTGTATCTAATCATATTACTGGCACTAAATATGTACTAACAACTCCTAAAACTAGAAGTAGTATCAGAACAGTACCCATTCCAAAACATTTATTAGAGGAGCTAAAACAACTATATGAAGCAAGTAAGAGCATTCATGGTTT
>JAQVMY010000033.1 GCA_028703405.1 Bacilli bacterium | reverse complement strand
CAATTTATTAACTATACCTAATTATATCATAAAAAAGATAATCATTGTTAATTATCTTCTACGCTCTTATTCAGTACTATATTAATATCACTTATTTTACCATCACGATAATATTTAAATTTAACATTTGAACCTATGTCATATTTATATAATAGAAATCTAAAATGTCCAATACCAGTTATTTTAACATTATCCATCTCTAATATAACATCGCCCTTTTTTAAACCAGCATCTGCAGCTGGGGTATTTTGTTGAATACTAACAACTGCAACACCTGCTTCAAATTTTTCATCATATTGAATTCCACTACGATATAATGAATAAGTTTCTGTTACATCTATCATTTCTACACCTAGTAACGGTCTTTTTATTTCTTCACCTTTTTCAAGGCGATTAACAGCAGTCATAACAAGTTCAATTGGAATTGCGAAACCCATTCCTTCTATTTCATCTTCTACTAGTTTTAATGAATTAACTCCAATAACTTCACCATTAATATTAACTAATGGCCCTCCACTATTACCTGGATTAATTGCTGCATCTGTTTGAATAACATCCATCATAAAATTCCCATGAGGCATAGTCACTGAAACTGTTCTATCCTTACCAGATAAAATACCTTTTGTCACTGTACCAATATACTCTGCTCCAAGTGGTGAACCTACAGTAAATAGTGTATCACCTAGTTCAAGTTTAGTACTATCTCCAAGTTTTGCAACTTTTAAAACAGATTTTTCACCAATTGATAATACAGCTATATCAGCGTAAACATCACTACCAAGCAGTGTAGCATCACTTTCTTCCCCATTAATACTTAAAACTCTAACGGAATTTGATTTTTCTATAACATGATGGTTTGTAATGATATAACCATTTTTATTATCTTTTTTATATACAAATCCTGTACCTGTACCAATTAATTTATTATCTTTATATGACTCCACTAATACAACAGCATCATATACTTTTTCAACTGCTGGTTGGATGGTATCTTTTTCTTCTATTTGCACATCAACCACAGTTTTTTCAACCTCATCAGCAATTTCACTTTTTATTGGATTATTATAGATTACTAAATAAGTTCCAACTACACCTATAAAAAAAGCCCCCATTACAGTTAAAATATAAATAATTTTTCCACGCATAATATCACCCTATTCCATATTAATAATATCCCGCCAATTGTCAGGAAATCCTATTTTGTTCAATATATTATTTAATGGAACAGTATCCACTTTTCCATCTAATATATCTATTTCATAACCTACTTCATACATAAGTTCTCTAAATTCATTATCAGTTAGCATTTGTTTCATAATAATAACCAATGCATATAAATCATTTTTACCAAAATTGTATTCATCATCTGTCATATCAATATCTAAGTCACGATGATATTTTGTATCTGGTATCCTTCTTTGAGTACGATTATCATATAAAATATCTTCATGAGCACATAAATTTCGATAATTAGATAATAGTGATAGATAAATTGACATTGTTTCTGAATCTAAATTATAAGTCTCTGCTAATGCAAGTTGATCTTCTGGCTTTAATATACAAAATAATTCTGAAACAATTCCTAAAGATAACACTTTAACTAAAATCCACATCGGGATATATCCATAATTACTTATGTAGTGCATTGTTGCTGAGTGTTGTTTCCCATTTACTCTAATTTGTCGTTTCATTTTATTTAAGACATCATTAACTTGTTTAGCTTTATAACTATCTTGATTAAAATTTTTAGGGTCAAGATAATTTTTTTCTTTAAAACCATATTTTTTAGATAATGTATAACTTATTTTAGATTTAACATTGTTTTCAATAATCAAAATATATTTAAACATAATATTTCGAATTTTACGGTCGAATAAAAATGTAGCATACAATTCTTCAAAAGTTGTACCAGGAAAAAATTTTTTATCTTTGTATGATCTCATAAATAAATGGCGATAACCATTTATAAAAAAATAATTTTCGCGATATAAAATTTCTTTTACTTTTTCAGGATTATTAACAATAAGGCCTTTGCCTTCTAATATTTCAATTTGTTCATCAAGTGTCTTAAATATTTTACTGCCCATACTATCACCTATTATTAATTATATCATATATTTGATATTTTTTGAAAATAAAATTCAAAAAATAGCGCTGATTAATTATGGCTAAAGTGTATTGAATTATATGATATTTTGTTTAATAAAAACAGATAATTTTTCTTATCTGTTTAAAAATTTAACAACGCCTCCTGCAATAATCCTGCTCAACTTTTGTTGATAATACTTTTGTCTAAGTAAATATCTTTCATTAGGATTGCTTAAAAAACCTACTTCTATTAGTATCCCTGGCTGTTTAATACGTCTGTGAAGATACATATCACTTATTTTTTTATATTTTCTTTTAGTTCTTAAATTACGGGACAATTCTTCTTGCATAATTTTAGCGAATTCTAAGTTATTATCAATAACATCATCATAAAAGACTTGGGCACCATACCAAACTGGAGACTCATCAGCATTTAAATGAATAGATATATATGCATCACAACCAGAACGATTAATAATATTTCCTCTTCGTGATAAGTCACTTCGCTTACGGTTGACTGCGTTGATGACACCTAAATCATAATCTCCATACCTAGTCATATAAACAATTGCGCCCATATTACCTAAAGTTTCACTTAATACCTCACTTATTTGAAGATTAATATCTGATTCCTTTATATCTTTATAATAAGCTCCAGGATCTACCCCTCCGTGACCTGGATCTAAATAAATAACTTTACCTAAAAGTGGATATTCATTGTTTTTTGCATTAACATGATTAATTAATAAGGTAAAGATAATAAATAAACTTATACAAAAAAATTTATATTTTGCCACAATATCACCTAATTAATTATATTCATTACATTATTAAATAGAAAAAAACATAACCGAAGTTAAGTTCTATACTAAAATTATCATATTCCAAACATTATTTATAACCCTTTTTAATCATTAAATTATTTTTTTACGTAAAGTAATCCTAAATTCTTCAAATTTTAATGACTTGTATAATTGTTTTGCCAATTCATTTTTATACATAACGTTTATATCAATATAACTAACTTTATTTAATATACACATTTCAATAACCTTGTTTATTAAAGATTTAGCTATTTTTTGATTTCGAAATTCTTTTTCCACATATAAACCATCAATTAAGTATCCTAAATTATTTTCTGTATCACTATTAATCATTTTGGCAAAAATATAACCAACAATTACGTCATCAATAACTTTAATTAATAAAATGTTATTTTTGTTTTTAATTATGGTAGAAAAATAATTCCTCACCACAAAATTTTCAACAATATTGTTATCATATTTTTTTTCATCTAAAATCAATTTATTGAGAAGTTCATCACATCGTTTCAATTCTAATAAAGTTTCAGCCCTTTTTATCATATTTATTTCCACCTTCAAATTTTTTATTCATACATATTATATCATACCATCAAAATTTATTGATACTATATTAATTCTCAATTAAATAATTTTTGAAACTACAGAAAAAGACATAACCGAAGTTATGTCTTTTATTATAATTATTAACGTTTTGAGAATTGTGGTGCACGACGCGCGGCTTTAAGTCCTGGTTTTTTACGTTCTTTAATACGAGAATCTCTCGTAATAAATCCTGCTCTTTTTAGAATTTTTCTAAAACTAGTATCGCTTTCAGGATCATTATTTGAGTCATATTCTAACAATGCTCTCGTAATTCCTAAACGAATCGCGCCAGTTTGGCCATTAAATCCGCCACCATTAACTTTAACATCGATATTGAAAGATTCGTCAGTATTAGTTGCAACTAAAGGTTGTTTTAAATCCATAACATTAGTTTCATAAGGGAAAAATTCTCTTACATCTACTCCGTTAACAGTGATTTTACCAATTCCAGGAACCATTTTCACTTGGGCAATCGATGCCTTTCTTCTTCCTGTTCCAATAAACACTTTTTTTTCTGCCATTTAAAACCCTCCTTTAATTAATTTTTAACTCAACTGGTTGTTGAGCTGTATGTGGGTGTTGTTCACCTGCATACACAAATAACTTTCTATACATTTGACGACCTAATCTTCCTTTAGGTAACATTCCTTTAATAGCTCTTTCGACCATTTCAACAGGATATTTGTCTTTCATAACACGAGCTGTTCTTTCTCTTAATCCTCCTGGATGTCCACTGTGATTATAATACATCTTTTGATCAAGTTTATTACCAGTTAAATTAATTTTTGAAGCATTAATAACTATGATAAAGTCACCACAGTCAATATGTGGTGTAAATGTTGCTTTATTTTTTCCTCTTAGGATATGTGCTGCTTTAGTAGCTAAACGTCCTAAAGTTTCACCTTCAGCATCAATTACATACCAATTACGAATGATGTCTTCTTTTTTTTGCATATATGTATCTTTCATATAACTATTCCTTCCTATATTATCTACCATATAAGTGGTCCCAACACTTATATATTAGATATATAAAATGTACCACATAAGATTTTACTAAATTTTAAGAGGATTGTCAACATTATCATATGCTTTCGTATCTTTTATTTTACTTTTTACGTAAAATAATGATAATAAGTCTAATTTGACTAAATATTTATTTCATAGTAAAATATTTATACCTTTGAAAGGAGGAATATATATGACTATCAAAAAAAATACTCTTATTGTTATTTGTGCTAGTACAATTACATTAATACTATCAGTTTTCTTTATTAATAGTATGGATGTTGTTCAATTTAAAGATAATTCAGCACTTGCTCAAAATCAAGAAACTACTAATAACAGTAAAACTATAGATAAACCAAATACTTCTGACAACCAAAACCCTATTATTAACACGGAGGAACCTATTGATTCAACAAAATCAAATAAAACTAATGACGATTTTACCAAAGATAACCTACCTATGCAAATTGAACCAACTTATGAAAATAAAGAAGAAGAAGTTCTATCTTATTTTAGGATTTTAGAAAATGATACAAAAGAAAACACCAACGAAAGTATATTAACTAAAGTCAAAGATAGACTTGATTTAGCATTCTTTGCAACAGTTGACTTTTTATTTTATGATAAAGAAATTAAAGGCATCACTTTTGATGAGTTAAGTGATAAAGCTAAGGTTGAAATTTTAGAAATTGCCAATAGTATTGATACAATGATTTCTAAACAATTTCCTACTTATAAAGAAACAATTAAGGATACTGGTAATAAAACATATGAATTTATCGGTGACCAAATTGGTAAATTGAAAAATAAAATAAAAGGTGAAATTGGAACTGAAAAATATAATAATATTTTAGATACTTTTGAAAAGGGTAAAACCAAACTTATAGACTTAAAAGATTCGGCAAAAGATGTTACAGGTAATGCGTGGAACAAAGCAAAGGATTGGTATGAAGATATACGTGAAAACAGAGATTAAAAATGTTTATCATTTAAGTGAATCAAACTTAAATAACAAAATATTATACCCTAGAATTCCCCAAAATTTTATGACTAGAAATGCTTATGAAGAAAATTCTACTAAGAGAGTTTCTTTTTCAACAAGTATTAGCGGTGCTTTAACAGGGATATCTAGTAATCTTGATGGTAAGGAGTTCTATATTCATGAACCTATTTCATATGATAATTTAATTTTAAAAGAAATATCAAATGACCAAGTTCCAGATCAATCATTAACTGATGAAATTTGGGTTTTAAATCCAGTAAAGTTAAAGGTAATTGGTAAAATTAAAGTAATAAATTCCAAAAGTGATACTTATAAATATAAATATGGTAAGTTTACTGCTGAAACTTATAATTGGAATTATATTGATATTAAAGAAAACGAAGAGTAAAATCTTCGCTTTTTTCTTATAAATGTTTATTTGTTAGTTTTTTTCAAAACTAATGATTTAGCAATTATATCTTGTTCTTCATTTTTAACAATTGCTTTATTAATTTTTTCTAAAATCCAAATAGTATCTTTTTCAATTGGCATTCCGGCAGCCTTTTTTTGACCACCGGCTTTAGAAGAAATAATTTTAGCTAACTTTCCAAGATCAATATCATCTCTTACGGTTCTTAATGAAAATGAATTTCTCATAAAGTTAACAATTAATATAAATTCTAATTCATCTTTATGTTTTTCAGATAAACGATTACCAACATCACTTCTATAATTTTCAGATATTGAAACCCCTACATTCCTTCCCATTAAATTCATTCTTATGAGATTTTTATCACATTGTGATATATATTCCTCTATATCAATATCTTTATTTCTAATTACTAACTGCTCTGTTTCATTAAAGGAAAAATGTTCTTTGTTGTTTAATATTTCTTTTGAGTATTTTTTTATAAATTCCTCATAACCCATTATTGTAAACAAGGTTGTTAAATCTCTTGCCTTTGTATTATTTTCTTCTTTCCAATCCCAAGTATCATAACTTCTAACTAATTCAATAAACTCTTTAGTATATTTAGTTTCTAATACTGGCGAAGGATAAAATTCTTTTAAATATTCACAAAACAAAGTTGTACCACAAGTTTTAATTCCATCTTTAACAGGAATTGCATTAATAAAGGAATGCATATTGTTAGAAACTTCGCTAGTATGATGATCAAAATGAATTATTTTTTCTTTTAATGTTTCATCATTCATAACTAAGTTGATAGAATCATCTCTAAATGCAAGATCTGTAATAAAAATCTTTTTATAATTTTTATTTTGAACAACTTCAAGTGCTTTTCTTAATTCTGGAACCTCAACCAAAATCACATCAATATCTCCAAATACAGCGTTAGCCAAACAAACTGAACCCATCCCATCTATATCTGCTATATGGGACACTATTACCTTATCATTTCCATTAATTTTTTGATACATATCAAACCCTCCTAATTGATAACAATATTATAACATAATTTTAATATTTAATTAATACTTATAGCCAAAAATGTAGAATAAACATATACTTTTAATAAAATACATCTTTTAGATATAACCCTTCGGGATTTGCTGTTTTACCAGCTTCTTTTCTTTCTTCTGACTTCAAAATAGTAATAATATCTTCACTTTTTCTTTTACCTTCACCAATTTCAATTAAAGTACCGACCATATTTCTAACCATATATCTTAAGAAACCAGTTCCAATAAATGATAACATTATTTTGTTAACATTCTTTACATCCCTAATTAAATTTGTTTGAACGATGGTTCTAACAAAATCATCTTTTTCTTCATCTGTTTTTGAAAAAGATTTGAAATTATGTTCTCCTTCTAAATACTTAAGAGCCCTTTCCATCTCAACAACATCAAGACGTTTATTATATTGGTAAACATAATTTTTTTCAATTGGATCATATTCGCCCATGTTTATTTTATATATATATTCTTTTGCTTTAACATTAAATCTGGCATGAAAATTATCTCTAACTTCAACTATATCCTTTATATAAATATCTTCAGGGATTAACCTATTTAGAGCTTTTAATAATTTATCACAAGTAATACTTATATCAAGGTCAAAATGTGCTTTTTGATTTAAAGCATGGACTGATGCATCAGTCCGCCCACTAGCATGGATAGAAATTGCTTCATTATCATTAATAACTTTTAGAGCTTTCTCTATTTCTCCTTGAACTGTTTTCACCCTTGCTTGTTTTTGATAACCTTTATATTTTGAACCATCATAAGAAAATGTCATAAAATATCTCATAATAATACCTCTCTAATCACTACTAGAACTAAAATAACTGAATGAACAAAAAACATATATGTATCGAAAAAACTCCATTTATTCATTCTAAAATTAGTTCTTTTTTTATTGATATTATATAATCGCAACTCCATTGAAGTGGCCAATTCATCAGCCCTTTTAAAAGAATGAATAATCATTGGTAACAGTAATGATTTCATACCTATTAATTTGTCTTTTACTTTGGAATTACTATAATCAATCCCCCGACATGTTTGAGATTTCATGATTTTATTAGACTGATCTATAATTGTTGGGATAAACCTAATAGCCAGGCTAAGTGAAAGTGCCATTTTGTTAACTGGGATTCCTATTAATCTAAATGGTGTAAAAAATTTCTCTAGACCATAAGTTAATTCAGTTGGTGGGGTAGTAAGCGTTAATGCTGATGTATATAATACAACCAATATTAGTCTCGCAAGCATTATTACAATTATTCGCCAATTAATACCAAATATGACGTTAATAAGAATTATAAAGAAAATTAGTATCTTTAAACTTTTTATTGCTCCAAAATAAACTTTTATAGGAACATTTGACATAAGAAGAATTAATATGACAAATCCTGTTATTAATGCTATGAAAAATAAGTCATTAGTTAAAAACATTAATAAGACAAAGATAACTGTACAAATAACTTTAGATAAGGGGTTCATTTTATGGATTTTAGAATTTATCGGATAGTATCTACCAATCATAATTTTATTTAGCATATCTATATATATCCTTTATTAAATCATTTATTTCATCCCTGTAGCCCATTTTAATATCCTTGATTTGAAATACCTTACTTGAAAATTCTATGGTTTTTGGAACCCCAATTCCATGCTTACTAAGTAACTCTGTTTCAGAAAACACTTGATATTTATTACCCTCTAAAATTACCTTTTTATCACTAAGAACAAATATATAATCAGTGAATTTATGTAAGAAATCTACATCTTGAGTTACAATAATAATTGTTTTATTATATTTATTTTTAAGCATTTTGATTAACCGCATTAGATTGTTTTTGCTATTACTATCTAGTCCGATTGTTGGTTCATCAAAAATTATTACTTTAGGATTGAAAACTAAGATAGACGCAATAGCCACTTTTCTTTTTTCGCCATTGCTTAAGGTATGAGGATTTCTAGATAAATAACTTTCATTAAGTCCAACCATTTTTAAAGCATTACTAACCCTTTTACTAATTTCGTCTGTTTTATAGTTAAAAGTTTTAAGTCCGAATTCGATTTCTTTTTCAACAGTTGAATTAAAAAATTGTTCTTCAGGAAATTCAAATATTAAACCAACATTAAATCTAAGTACACTTATATTAACTATTTTACTTTGTTTCTCTATAAAACAATTATCAATAAGTATACTACCTGAAGTAGGTATAATTAAAGCATTAATCATTTCAATTATAGTTGTTTTACCACTGCCACTTTTACCTATTATGGCATTTATTTGATTCTTTTTAATTTCAAGATTTAAATCTTTTAATATTTCTTTTTGCAGAGGTGTTTTTTCATTATATATATAACCAACTTTGTTAAATTTTATATCCATAATTTGTTCACCATCTCATCCATATCAAAAATCATTTCATCTACTAAATTATAGTACATTAATTTTAAAGATAATTCTGCCATAAAGGGAATATCAATTCCGATTGAATTAAAAACTTTTTCTTCCCTAAAAACTAATTCCTTACTACCATTTAAAATTATTTTACCTTTATCAATAAGAATAACATCATCACCATATACTGCTTCTTCAATATCATGGGTAATATTAATAATTGTAATGCCTTTTTCTTTGTTTAATTTAGATAAAACTTCTAAGATATTGTTTCGCTCAAAATAATCAATTCTATTTATAGCTTCATCTAAAATAAGAATTTTAGGTTCTAAAACAAGAATACTTGCAAGCGCTACTAACTGCTTTTGACCACCACTTAATTGAAAAGGGTTTTTTTCTAGTAAATAAGCAATGTTTAAAAATCTTGCAACTTCTTTAACTTTCTTTTGTATTTCTTTCTTATCCATTTCTAAATTTTCAAGAGCAAAAGCCATTTCATCCATTACTGTCTCTGCAACAAAAGTACTATCAGGGTGTTCAAAGATTACTCCTATTTTAGTTCTAATTTGCTTAATGTTGTCACTGGTTTTTAGCATATTATCAATAAAAATATAACTATCTGATTTAAGTAAGCCCATAATAATCTTGATTAGAGTACTTTTACCGCTCCCGTTTGGACCAATAATGGTTGTCCATGTACCTTTTTTTATTGTTAAATTGAATTTATCAAAGATGTAATTATCATTATATTTAAATGTCAGGTCTTTAATTATTAATATATCTTCCATAATAACCTCCATTGACCACTATTATAATATAAATATTATACTTTTACAACTTTTAATAATAAATATTCATTTATATGACAATGGAAATAAATAATATATAATTATACATTTACACTTTATTTTATGTATTGTTGACTTTAAATCTAAAAAATATTATCATAATTATATGGAGGTTATAAGATGTTAGTAAATACTAAAGAAATATTGATAAAAGCTAGTGAAAAAGGATATGCTATTTGTCAATTTAATATTAATAATTTAGAATGGACTAAATTTATATTAGAAGAATGTGAAATAAATAAAGCCCCTGTTATCTTAGGTGTTAGTGGGGGTGCGGCTAAATACATGGGAGGCTTTAATACTGTATTTAATATGGTGACTGGTCTTATAAAAGATTTGAATATTACTATTCCTGTTGCACTTCACCTTGATCATGGTGTTGATTTTAAAATTTGTAAAGAGGCAATTGATGCTGGTTTTACATCTGTTATGATTGATGCTTCAAAAAATCCTTTGGATAAAAATATTGAGATTACTAAAATGGTTACAGATTATGCTAGTAAATTTAATGTTTCTGTTGAAGCAGAACTCGGGCATATTGGCGGAGAAGAAGATGGTATTATAGGTAATATTTTATTTGCTGAAGTTAATGACTGTG
>JAQVMY010000032.1 GCA_028703405.1 Bacilli bacterium | reverse complement strand
ATAAAAATTGCTGGTAATGTATTTGACACAGATATTATGAAGTATATTAAAGAAAAATATAAATTATTAATAGGTGACCGTACAGCCGAAGAAATAAAAATGACTATTGGAACAGTATTTCCAGATGGTAAAAACGAAAAAATGGAAGTTAGAGGCCGTGATTTAGTGACAGGCCTACCTCACACTATAACCCTTTGTTCTTTAGAAGTAGAAGAAGCATTAAGAGAAAGTGTTTACATGATTGTTCATACAGCTAAAAATGTATTAGAACAAACACCTCCAGAATTATCTGCTGATATTATCGATAAAGGCATAGTTGTTACTGGTGGTGGTGCTTTGATTAAGGGATTTGATCAACTCTTTGCACATGAATTAAAGGTTCCTGTTTTTATAGCTGAAAGCCCACTTACTTGTGTTGTTGAAGGGACAGGCACTCTATTAGAAAACCTTCATCTGATTGACAAGTAAAAGTCTGATAAATAATGTAAGTCGAAATTATGGACTTATATTATTTTTTTTGTTAAAATTAAGTTGGTGATATGATGTCAGAATCAGAAGTAATAAAAATTTTTTTAATGGTATTTTCCACATTTTTATTTGTAGCCCTTTTTATTCCATTTATAAAAAAAATTGCAATTCATGTGGATGCAATGGATATACCAAACGCTAGAAAGGTTCATAAAGTACCAATACCTAGATTAGGTGGTTTAGGAATTTATTTTGGTTTTTTATTAGGCTATATAATATTTGGTGAACCTAGTGAAATCATGAATGCTATTTTAATTGGTAGTTTTGTAATTGTTATGACTGGTGTAATAGATGATATTAAACCATTAAATACGTCCACTAAATTTATAGGACAACTTATAGCAGCATCAATTGTTGCATTTTATGGAAATATTTTATTAAAAGATATTAGTGCTTTTGGCATATATATTGATTTTGGGATTTTTACATACCCACTTACTATCTTCTTTATATTGGGCTGTATTAATTGTATGAATTTTATTGATGGTCTAGATGGATTAGCTGCTGGTATTAGTTCAATCTATTTTTTAACTATTGGTATTATTGCTATAATTCAACAAAAAATGGGGTTAGATTTTATTTTAACATTTACAATGCTAGGATCAACTTTAGGATTTTTGGTCCATAATTTTTACCCGGCAGGTATTTTCATGGGTGATAGTGGTTCGATGTTTTTGGGATTTATCATTTCAGTAATTGCATTGCTAGGATTTAAAAACGTTACTATGACATCATTAATTATTCCATTACTTATTTTAGCAATACCTATTTTAGACGTTATATTTGCGATTTTAAGAAGATATATTAAAGGGCAAAAATTTTCAACCCCTGATAAGTTTCATATTCATCATCAATTATTAAATCGTAATTTATCACAAAGGGCCGTTGTTTTAATTATTTATGTAATTAGTATGTTATTTTCAATTGCATCAATTATTTACATTTTAAAAACAAGAGTAGTTGGTTATATTATATATGGTATTTTAGTGGTTATTATTTTATTTTTAATTTTAAAAACTGATGTAGTAATTAACCATGATGAGATAAAGGGTAAACAAAAAAATAGTTTAAATCCTAAAAAAACAAACAAAAACAAAAAAGTATAAAATACTTTTTTTTATTCCATACTAAAAATGGTGATATAATGCTAAATGATATATTTGTCATAAAATGGATTGAGTTATTAGATGTTTTTATACGGGCTATTTTATCGCTAATTACTCTTTTTTTAATAACTAAAATGTTAGGTACGAAACAAGTATCACAACTAAGTTTGTTTGATTATGTTATAGGCATTTCAATTGGTAACTTTGCTGCAGAAATGACTATAAATCTAGAATCTCAATATATTAATGGTATTACAGCAGTCGTTGTCTTTGGGGCTATTGCTTATTTTGTTTCATTTTTAACAATGAAAAGTATTAGATTAAGACGGTTTTTTATGGGTACACCAACAATCGTTATTCAACAAGGAAAATTACTTGAAAAAAATCTTAAAAAAATGAAATTAGATGTTAATGATTTATTAGAAGAGTGCCGATGTAATGGTTATTTTAATATTGAAGAAATTGAATTCGCAATTATGGAAGTGAATGGCAATTTAAGCATTTTACCAAAAGGTAAATATAAACCAATAGTTATTGGGGATATGAGTTTACCTATCCCAAAACAAGGGTTATGTGCTAATATTATTATAGATGGTAAGGTAATGACTAACAACTTAAAACTCACCTTAAAAGATGAATCATGGCTATTAAATGAGATAAATAAACAGGGTCATGATAATTATTCTAAGATATTACTTGCAACTTTGGATATAAATAATAATCTAGTTATATATGAAAGAAATTTACATGAAGTGCCCAAAAACTTTTTAGAATAGACAAATTTGTCGAATTTTGCTATACTTGTTATGGTGATTTAATGAAGAGACATTTCTGTGCATCAGTTTTTGTAATTAACCCTGAAAATAAAAAAATTCTATTAGTTCATCATAAGAAGTTTAATAAATGGGTACAACCAGGTGGTCACATTGAAGATAATGAAACACCAGAGGAAGCAGCCCTAAGAGAAGTTTATGAGGAGACAGGGGTAAAAGTTAAATTATTGGGGAGAAGATTTCCGCGAGAAGATGATTTTATAAGACCGCTTGGGATTCAAAATAACAGGAATAATTCTGGAGATATACATATTGATATTATTTATGCAGCAATTCCAATTAATAATGTTGATATTATTATAAATATTGAAGAAAACCATGATGCACGATGGTTTTCAAGGGAAGAGTTAGAAAACATAAGCATTTTTCCTGATATAAAAATTACAATGGACTATATTTTAAAAAAATATTTTTAAAGTTATAAAGCATGGCTGATAACAGTCATGTTTTTGTTTACAACAATAAATAATGTGTGATATAATACCCTAGTTAGAGGAAGTGGATTTATGAAAAATATTAAAAATATAGCAATAATTGCTCATGTTGATCATGGAAAAACAACGTTAGTTGATAAATTATTGCAGATGTCGGGAACATTTAGGGAAAATGAAGTTATTGAAAAAAGAGTAATGGATTCTAATGATATAGAAAAAGAACGTGGAATTACTATTTTATCAAAAACAACAGCCATTGATTACAAAGGATTTAGAATTAATATTTTAGATACTCCTGGTCATGCTGATTTTGGTGGTGAAGTTGAGCGTATTATGAATATGGTTGATGGTGTTTTGTTAGTTGTTGATGCTTATGAAGGAACTATGCCCCAAACTAGATTTGTATTAAAAAAGGCCTTGGAGGCAAAAGTTATTCCAATTGTTGTTGTTAATAAAATCGATAAAGATACAGCGCGTCCTAAAGAAGTAGTAGATGAAGTCTTAGACTTGTTTATTGAATTAGGTGCTGACATTGACCAATTGGACTTTCCGGTAATGTATGCGTCTGGATTAGCAGGAACTAGTAGTTTGAGCTCAAGTGTTGAAGATCAAGAAAATACAATGAATCCTATTTTAGATAAGATTATTGAATATATACCAGAACCTAGAGTTAGTGAGGGAACTTTACAATTTCAACCTGCATTGCTAGATTACAATGATTATGTTGGAAGAATCGGAATTGGGCTTATTAAAAGGGGAAGTATTAAAGTAAATGAAATGGTTTCATGTATTCGATTAGACGGAAGTATTAAACAATTTCGTATTCAAAAATTATTTGGTTTTTTAGGTCTAAAAAGGGTTGAAATAAATGAAGCACATGCCGGAGATATTGTGGCTGTTGCAGGACTTTCTGATATTAGTGTTGGTGAAACAATTTGTAATGTTGGTAAAGAAGAAGCACTCCCTCATTTAAGAATTGATGAACCAACTTTACAAATGACTTTCGGTGTTAATAGTAGTCCGCTTAATGGTAAAGATGGTAAGTTACTAACTGCTAGAAAAATAGAAGAACGTTTATTTAAAGAAGTAGAAAAAGATGTTAGCTTAAGAGTTGAACCAAATGATTCAGAGTCTTGGATAGTATCAGGCCGTGGAGAATTACATTTATCAATATTAATTGAAAATATGCGCCGTGAAGGATTTGAGTTGGAAGTATCTAAACCAAAAGTAATTATTAAAGAAATAGATGGTGTGAAATATGAGCCATATGAAGATTTACAAATAGAAATACCAGAAGAAAGTGTTGGAACAGTCATTGAAAACTTAGGGGTTCGTGGTGCGATTATGGGGAACATGACTAACGTCAATTCCCAAGTGCGTTTAACTTATGTTATACCATCACGAGGATTAATTGGTTTTTCTACAGACTTTATGACAATGACTAAAGGTTATGGGATTTTAAATCATACATTTAAAGAGTATTTACCATTTGAAACTCATGAAATTGGTGAAAGAAAACTTGGTGTTTTAGTATCAATGGAAAAGGGAAAATCATCAGCATACGGTATTGGTCAATTAGAAGAACGTGGTATTATGTTTATAGAACCAGGAACAGAAGTATATGAAGGGATGATTGTTGGCGAATGTAATCGGGATAACGATTTAGCTGTTAATGTTGTTAAAGGTAAGCAATTAACTAATATGCGAGCAGCAGGTAGTGATAAAACAGTTGTCTTAAAAAGACCGAGACCCATCACTTTGGAATATGCATTAGATTATATTAATATTGACGAATTAGTTGAAATTACGCCAATTAATATTAGATTAAGAAAAAAGATTCTTAATACAAATGAAAGAAAAAAATTTGATAGTAGAAAATAAAAACAGACCAAAAGTCCGTTTTTATTTTCGTTTAATTAATTGTTTTGATTTTTCAAAATCACGAGATACTTTAATATTATCGACTAAATCATTAATACTGTCTTGATAGGGCATATTAAAAATGGCAAAATCTTCACAATAATAATTTTTAAGTACAACATTAAAGTCTTTAATAAGATTCAATTTATTAGTTATTCTATCATTATTATTTAATCTATTATCAAGACTATCATTAATTATTATAACGGAATTTTTAAAATTGTGATCTGCTTGACCAATACTCATATTATCTTTTGGATTCTTTAGAATAAACACATCAGGGAAACTTAATCCACCTAGTTCGTGTTCATTAATTTTATATTTATTCCAAAAATCTTTATCAAAATCTTCTTTTAATGCCTCAATTAAAACATTATATATATATTCATTAAAATAAATTTCAGAAATTTGAAAAGCAAAAAGATAAGTAAATAAATCCTCTTTTGTTTTAAATCCTGGTTTTGAGAAGTATTCAATAAATTTTTCTTTAATAAACTCCATATCTTTCAATTGTTCTTCAACTGATAGTTTTATTTTTTTATATTTCTTATAATCTTTATTTATATTATGAAAATCTTTAACATGTTTATAATATTGTTCCATCAAATCTATGACTATAGGTTTTAACACTTTACTTATTTTAGTAATATCTATATGAGTGTATTTTAATAAAGTCAGTTTATCCCGTTTGTCTATAATACAGTTAATAGTTATATATTCATTATGCATCTTATCACCTTATTAATTTTATGCATTTTCGATTAAAATAGTAATAATTTCAGGAAGACTAATTGAATCGAACATTAGTAATTTAGGAAACATACTAATATTAGTAAAACCAGGAATCGTATTTATTTCATTTAAATAAATTTGGTTATTCTCTTCATCATAGAAGAAATCTACTCTAGCATATCCAGAACCATCAATTCCAGTAAATGCTAATTTAGCAATATCTTTTATTGTATTACTAATTTTTTTAGGTAAAATAGCCGGAATTATAGTTTTAGATTCCTCACTTTCATATTTCGCACTGTAATCGTAAAATTCATTCGCACTAATAATTTCTCCAATACTAGATACTAATAATTTCTTATCTTCTAAAACTGAGCATTCTAACTCTCTAGCAGTAATAAATTTTTCAATAATAATTTTCTTATCATAGCTGCTTGCTTCTAAAATAGAGTCGACCAATTCCTTTTTGTTACGAGCTTTACTAATCCCTATTGAAGAACCACCATTAGCAGGCTTTACAATTACTGGGAATCCAAGGTCTTTAATAATCTTTTTAAATGAATATTTTGGAAAAGTAAATGTTAAATAAGGAACTTGAGGAATCTTTAATTCATTAAAAATCATTTTAGCGATTTTTTTATCCATACCAACCGCACTAGCTAAAGTCTTGCATCCAACATATTTAATTCCAAAAAAATCTAAGAATCCTTGTAATTTTCCATCTTCCCCATTATTACCATGTGTAATAGGGAAAACAACATCAAATAATGACAAATAATTAACAACATTGGAAATTAAATGAATGTTTTCTGATTCTTTCCAAGCTCCCTTTTCTAGAAATGATAAGTCATCATCAAAAACATACCAATGATTTTCATTGTCAATTCCAACTGTTGTTAATTCGTATTTAGATTTATCAATATTTTCAATAATGGTTTTAGCAGATAGACAAGAAATATAATGCTCAGTTGAATTGCCCCCGAATAATAATAATATTTTTTTCATTTTAACACCTCAATACAGTATATGTGACAAAACTTTTATTAACATAACCTTGACAATTAAAAAGTAAAAATTAATATTTTAAAAAACGGGTATGATATAATATAGATATAATAAAGGAGAATTTTATGAACGAAAAAAAAGATGAAAATTTAGATATTGAAATTATTGATGATTTTATATTGGAACAAACTGCTCAAATAGATATACCTAATGGTCCAATACCAATGATGAACAATCAAGATAGTGGTCCAACAACTTCACAACCAAGGCAACAACCATTTAGCAATCCAACCCCAATGCCTAATAATCCAGAAAGGGAAGTTGTTCCAAGGGTTATACCAAATCCTAACATTCCAAATGAACCTCAATTAATGCCTATTAGAGAACCAAATCCAAATATGGAAAAACCAGGAAAAACACTAGAAAAATCATCAAAAAAGAAAAAAAGTAAAAAATTTTTAATAATTTTATTATTAATTATTATATTAACAGGAGTTGGATTATATATTTATTATATAAAAGCATCTAATCCAAAACAATTAATGGTTAAGGGGATAAATAAACTAACATCTAATATTGAAAATTTATACGAACCATTTTCAAAATCTAATATAAAAATAGAAGAAAGTAAAACTACAACAGGAAATGTTTCTTTTAATCTAAAATTAAATTTAGGTGACTCATTGCCAGTAGATCAAGAAATGGAAAAATTAATTAATATGGTTGTTGATAAACTTAATAATGTTAATATAGGTTATAAGTATCAAAAAGATGTCGATAACAAAAAAATGTTATTGAATTTAGTTGGTGATTTAAATAATGATGAACTATTTAATTTTAATCTTTTTAGTGAAAATAATAAACAGTATATATTTTTAAAAAACATTTTTGATAAATATATTGAAATTGGTACATTAGATGATTTAGAAAAAAGAGATATGGCAGAAACTGTAGAAGATATATCATATTTTTGGAAAACAATATTAGAAAGTTTAATGAAAAATATAAATAATTCACATTTTATTACTGAAAAAACTACTATTAATTTAAATGGTAATGAGCAAAACGTTAAAAAAACAACGCTAATTTTAAATGAAGAAAACCAAAAAGAATTATATAAGTTAGTTATTAATGATATTAAAAAAGATGAAAGGGCTATGGAAATTGACTCTAAATATGATATTGGAATAAAAGAAATTGATGTTAATGAAAACATGGATTCCTCAATGTTTGAACAAGAATTTAATTATACAGTATATTATAAAGATATAACAAATGAAATTGTTATGCTTGATTTTGAAAACCTAACTTCAAATCAAAAGGTAATTTATAAAATTGGAAAAGAAGACACGATCGAAATTATTGATAATGACAATAGTATATACAAATTAACATTAAACATCGAGCCAGAAAGGTTTACTATTAACGCTACTATTTCAGAAAATTCAATTATTACTATCAAAGGTGAACAAAATAAAGATAATTATACTTACAGTTGGAACCTTATTAGTGATGAATTTACAGTAACAGGACATTATATTTTAAAAACTGAAATAATAAATGAAACTATTGAATATAATACAAGTAGGGACTTTAATATTAAAATTTCTCAAAAAGGAGAAGAACTAATTACATTAAATATTATGGATAATGCGAAGACAGTTAAGGATGCAATTATAAACGAGAATGTAACTAATAAGATTCATATTAATGATATAACTGCAGAAGACTTTAATGAAATTATGATGGGGTTACAGTCGCTTGCTATGAAATTTTTAACTAACTAGAAAAATAAAAACAATGAAAACACTTTAAAAGGTTGGTATAATTAAGCAAAACACTTGCATATTAATTAGTGATGTGGTATATTATTATTGGTTTAAAAATTATTTCGTTACTTCCCATTTTTGGAGTCCCAAATAAGAATTAAATCAAATCAAAAAGGAGGTTACGAAATGGAAACTAAAGAATTCAATGACATTACTTTAATCTGTAAAGATTGCGGGAAAGAATTTATTTGGACTGCCGGTGAACAAGCATTCTATGACGAAAAGGGATTTACTAATCCACCAGCAAGATGTAAAGAAGATCGTGATAAGAGAAAAGCTGAAAGAAATTCAAATAGAAATGATTTCAGAAGAAATGATTCAAGTCGCTTTGCTTACAGAACAGAAGATAATTAATCTGATGTAAAAATCAAACCCTTATGTATTTAAGGGTTTTTTAGTTCAATAAAAAATACTTATAACTAAGTATTTCTTTTGTATTTGCCTAAATAATAGTCGCGCAATTCCTTAAATCTTATATAATGAATAATTTCCCTTTGTCGCAAAAATGAAAGTGGTGCTAAAACAGCAGGATCATCAGTTTGATTCATTAAATGTTCATACATAACCCTGGCACGTTGCTCAGCAGCCATATCGCTTTCTAAATCCGCCAAATAATCACCAGTTGCTTCAATATATGCTGCAGTAAAAGGTACACCATTAGTATCAGTTGGAAATAAAGCATGATCGTGTTGAGTATAAGTACCACCTAGACCAGCTTCTTCAAATTCTTTGATTGTTGCATCATCACTTAACTGATATATCATAGCCGCAATCATTTCAACGTGAGCTAGTTCTTCCGTGCCGATATCAGTTAGAAGGGCTTTCCCTCTTTCATCAGGCATAGTATATCGTTGATTTAAATATCGAAGGGCTGCTGCAAATTCCCCATCAGGGCCTCCATATTGAGCGTATAGATATCTAGCCATCTTAGTATCTTTACGTGTGATATTTACTGGGTATTCTAATTTTTTTTCATAAATCCACATATTAACCTCCTATTTATTTTCCCAAGGCCATGGTCGATCATTCCAAGCCCAAGGGAATGCTGTTAATGAATCGTTACTTAGTAACAATGGCCCGTATTTTGAGTCGTACTCCATTTTTAATTCATTTGCTTGAACACGGTACTGATTAAATGTATTAAGCATATTTTGATCATCAGGATGTACATCTAAATATAAACCTAAATCAATCATTGCAAACTTTAAAGCATCAATTTGAGTAAGCAACTGTGCCTGTTCATTCAAAGGTTTTATTTCATATGGTTTAGATAATTTATAAGGGTCATAAGTTTTGGGAAACATATTTCCGTGAATAAATCCTGTATAGGGGTCAAACAAATCTTGATTACTATTAACATTTTGAGCATTAAAGTTTTTATAGTAATTGCTATTTGGATAGTGTTGATAGTTATTCATCTAAATTCCTCCTCGCAATATATTATGAAATAAAGACATTAGCGTATGGGCTTAAAACTAAAATGAAAAAGATTACCATTTTTAAAAAAGGTAATTAAATGATTAAAAAGCAAAAATGTACTTGCATGTTTCATCTTTTTTTGATAATATACTAATACATGGCGATTATGGTGAAGTGGTTAACACGGCGGATTGTGGTTCCGTTATTCGTGGGTTCGATTCCCACTAGTCGCCCCATTGAGAAAATTACTGCTCATAAACCCTTATAAACAAAGGGTTTATGGGCTTTTTTAATAGAAAAAACACCTAAAAATAGTATAATATGTAACAGAATAGTTACATAATGATAGAAAGGAAAGAAAAATGATTACAAACAAAATCAAAGAATATAGGAAAAATAAAAGGCTAACACAAGATGAATTAGCTAGTGAATTAGATGTTAGTAGAAAAACAATTAATTTGATAGAAAGTGGTAAATTATTACCAAAGATAGACTTAGTATATAAGTTATCTTTAATATTAGATGAACCAATTGAAAACCTATTTTATAATGAAAAATATTATGAACATTCTCAAAAGCAAAAGGAAAAGTCATTTGAAGAAATAGCTAGTACATATTTTAATTTTAAAATAAATAGTTAAATCATATAGAAAGACTTTTCTTTTTTTGAGAAAGTTGGTATAATAAATATAGGTGATAGTAAAATGAATGAAAGAATAACCGAAAGCTTTTTTAGAAATTTAGTAATGGAGGATGATCTTTATACTTCAGGATTAGTAACTTTAGAGGAACAAAAATCTTCTAATCCAAAAATCAACAAACTTTTAGTTAACGCTTCAAAAAGTGGAATGGGTCAGGGATATCCTGAATTTATTATTTCTTTTGATTACGAACCAGAATTATTGATGGTGGTGGAATGCAAGGCAGATAAAAGAAAGCACGAATCAACTACAGGGGATAATTATAAAGATTATTCAGTTGATGGTGTGAAACTATATGCTTCCTTTTTATCAAAAGAGTTCGATGTAATAGCAGTAGCCATAAGTGGTACTGATTTTAATGATTTAAGAGTATCTACTTATATTCATTTAAAAGGAACAGCTTTAGCCCATAAAAATTCAGATTTTAAAGAAGATTCGTTTTATACACTTGATGAATACATAGATGTTTTAAAGAAAGATGAAAAAAAATTTAATCAAGACTATAATAATTTATTAAGTTATACAAAGGAATTAAACGAGCATCTTCACGGTCTTAAAATTCCTGAATCAGATAGAAGTTTACTTATTAAGATCGGAAGAGCGTCGTGTAGGG
>JAQVMY010000031.1 GCA_028703405.1 Bacilli bacterium | reverse complement strand
GATTCAATTTGATTTATAATTAACATGTGATTCACGACCTATCTTGATTTGTTAATATAACTCAATTATAAGTCATGAATCACTTTTTTTATATACAAATTGTTTCACATCAATTGTAACACTACACCAACAAAATTACTTTTTTATTGTTTTTTATGGTATTTTTTTCCTTTTTATGCTAGAATAAGTGCGTTAGCAACTACTAGAACTATATAAGGGGGAGATGGAATGGACTATTTATCTTCAATAGATCTAAACCAGTTTACAATTTTTTATGAAACAGCTAATTGTAGTAGCATTTCTAAAACAGCATTAAAATTAAATAAAACGCAATCAGCAGTTAGTAAAAACATTAAATCGTTGGAAGAACAATTAGATGTCCAATTATTTAAACGAGCATCAAATGGAGTGCAACTTACTAGAGAAGGAAAAGCTTTATATCATTATGTAGAAAAATCGCTAAGTGTATTGAACTCTGGAACAAAAATATTAGAGGAAATTAAAGAACAACAAATATCTTCAATAACAATTGGAATACTTTCACATTTGAGTTCTGCTAATTTCATTAAGATAATTGAAAAGTTTAATAAGAAATATCCAAGTGTGAAAATATTCCTTATTGATAAAGATTCTGATGATATGATGAAATTATTAGAAAAAAAAGAAATAGATATAATGATAGATACAAGTCTTGTTGAAACAGATGATGCAAATATTAAAATAGAAAAAATTAAAGAACTAAGTGGTGGATTTGTTGGAAATAATAAATTTGAAGAATTGGCTCGTAAAAGGAAAGTATTAGCAAATGAATTAAGTTATTATCCAGTTTTACTTCCGGGAGAAACGACTTCAACAAGAAAACTAATAGATTCTAATTTTAGAAGAAGAAATACACTATTAACTCCAATCGTTACAACCAATACAACTTTACTTGCACAGAGTTTAATAGAAAGAGGAGTTGGAATCGGCTGGATTGTATATGAATGTGTCCAAGCAGAAATAGATGAGAAAAAACTTTTTAAAATAAATGTAGATGTAGAGGAAGTAAGTATTCCTTTAAGTATCGCTTATCAAAAACAAAATGTAAATAGTGTTTTGGCAGAATTAATTAGTGAATTGAAATCAAATATGTAAGAATAATGAGTTGCAGAAATGCAACTCTTTTTTTTGGTATGAATTTCATTCATAAGGTAGTAAAAATTTGGGAGTTCCAAAATTTGGAAAAAAATATATAATCAGTTTTAACGAGGTATATTATGTGTGAGTTTAAAGGTAGTAAAGTAACGATTATGTCCTGTTCAGATTGTAATATAAAATGCAAACATTGTTATGTATCATATAAAGGAAATTTTGCAGATAACGAATTATATGATTTATGTGAAAAGTTATCCAAAAAATATTTATTAAATATTAACGGAACAGAAGTACTAATGCAAAACGGTTATTTAGAATCAATTAATTTAATAAGACAATTTAGAGTTCTAACAAATGGATTAGTACTTACTACCAAACCCAATATACTTGAAGAAATCAAAAAAACCAGCATTAATATGATTGCTATGTCATATCACTTTGGAATTCATAATGATGTTTCCTCAGTAAAGGAAGAAACTTTAAAGAAAAATATAAAAATAATTCAAGATGCAGGTCTAAATGTAGAATTGATGTGTACCATTACAAAAGAAAATTTTAATAAGATTGAAGAAATATGCGAGGAAGTCTTAAAGCTTGGTGTTCATAAAATTAGGTTTGTCAATTATTTAAAAACTGGTAACGCAATGTCTATTGAAAAAGATTATATATTGAGTGAAGATGAGAAAAAAATATTCTTTAGATTATTAAAGAAAGCTAGAAAAAAATATCCAAAAGAACAGCTATTAATAAAAAGGTGTGGTACTTTTGGAAACGACAACGAAAATCCTAAATGTAATTTCAAGTGTTCAGCTGGATATGAAGAAGTTGTTATTGCTCCAGACAAAAAGGTTTATTCTTGTATATTCTTAGTTAAGCCAGAATATATAATCGGAGAATATAAAGATGGTAAAGTTATTATTAATAAAGATATAAATCATAATAGAAAAAAATGTTTAGCAAGTGATATTTACAATTTCAATTGTGAGTTCAAAATTTAGAAAGGAGCGACAGATGGGTAGATATATAGACTTACATATTCATTCAAAATATTCGGATGGCGCACTTACTCCAAAAGAAATATTAGATGAAGCAGAGAAAATAAATTTAAAAATGGTTTCAATTGCAGATCATGATTCAATTGATAACTTGGCTGAAGTAAAAAAAGAGCTAGAAGAAAGACCAAATCTGTTGTATGTTCCCGGAGTGGAAATATCATCACATTTCGTAGATAGAAAAAACGAACAAGTGTTAATTCATATTTTAGGCTACGGTTTTGATGAAGAGAATACAAAATTACTAGAATTACTATCTCAACTTGAAGATATAAGAACAAAAGTAAATGAAAAATATATAGAACAATTATTGCTTGTATTTAAAGAAATTTCAGAGCAAGATTTAGAAAATGTTGATAGAAAAAAATATTATCGTATTGGTAGAGAAGTAATAAGACATCTGAAGGCAACTGGTAAGTCTGAAGAATTACTATCTGAAGTCAAAAGGTATAGTAGAAAAAATATGCCAGTATATCAAGATTATGATGCAGAAGCAAGTAGAGTAGTTGATACAATTCATAGTGCCGGAGGATTAGTAATATTGGCTCATCCAACTGAATACCGATTAAGAGATATTGAATTAAAAAGAATGATGAAAAAATTAATTGATATGGGTATTGAGGGAATTGAAACTAATTATGCTGATACAAATATAGAAAGTATGGAAAAGTTAAGAATGATGGCAGAAAGTTATAAAATACTATTTTCCGCCGGTAGTGATTTTCACTTCTATACGGAAACTGATACTAAATATATCGGCTATGGAATAAATAATAATCTATGTATTGAAAGTTGTTCTTTAGCAGATAAAGTAATAGAAAAAAAATTATGCTTAAAAGGAAGTGATCGCATTGGTTAAATTAGATGAGATGAGCCAACAATTCAGAGAAGGATATATAACTGGCTTATCAGTAGCTAGAAATTGCCTACATGGTTCGAATGTTAGTGAAGCATGTGAAAATGCAATATTGCCATACAAAAGAGAGAATAGAAGCGCTGATTACATATATGGTATGGAAGTAGCAGTATCAGAAGTGGTTAATGAATATTCAAGGAGAATGTTTGGACCAAAAGAAAGAGGGAGAAGAAGATAAATGAAAGAATTATATATATTTTTAGCATTTCCTTTCGCAGGATTATGCAATACAGAAATAGGAGAAGTTGACCATCAGTATAGAGAATTTTTTGAAAAATTAAAAGCTGGAGTAAAAGAAAGAGGACATAGATATTTCCTTGCTCATGAAAGAGAAGATTGGGGAGCAGAGTATAAAGGACCTGAAGAATGTGTTCCAGTTGATTACGAAGGAGTAAAGGATTGTGATTTCCTTATTGTTGTTCCGGGAAACCCTATTTCTGGAGGAGTTCATGTTGAATTAGGCTGGGCTTCTGCAATGAAGAAAGATATGCACATTTTTATTGAAGAAGGTGCAAAATACTCGCCCGTAGTAATGGGGCTAAAATCATTAACTAATGTTGAATATCATAAAACAACTCAATTTCCAAGTGATGAATTATTAAAAGCAATATTCGAAACGATAGATAAAGAAACTGAATTAAGAAAATAGAGGTAGAAATAAATGTATTTAGAAGTATTGAAAGAAAGTCAAAAAGACATATTTAAAAACTATGAAAGTCCATATTATGTATATATTTCATTAACAAATCTATGTAATGCAAATTGTAGCTTTTGTGATGTTAGACTTAATAAAGAAAAGAAAAACGCAATCGAAGTAAAAAAAACAATTAATGAATTGGCAAAATTAGGTACTAAATATATACATTTTACTGGTGGTGGAGAACCATTTATAAATGATGAAATATTTGAATATTTAGAATATTGTACGGCTAAAAATATAAAAATAGTACTAATTTCAAATGGTTTAAATTTAAACGAAGAAAAGATTAAAAAGCTTTCAAATTATAGTATTGAAACATTTTTCTTTTCAATTGATAGCTGTAAAGCAAGTATCCATAACAACCTTAGAGGTGTTGAGGGAATATTTGAATCTGCCACGAACAATATTAATTTAATTAAAAAGTATATGCCAAATGTAACAATAATCTTGAATCATGTAATAAATACAAAAAATATTGATGATTTTGAAGAATTTATAAAAATGAAAACAGAAGTTAATTTTGATTATATTAATCCGATTATTATTAAAGATTGTGCTGAATTATTTCCAACGAAACAACAAATTAAAAAATATAATTCAAGCATTGATTACTTTTATGAATTAGCTAATAAGTTAGATATTAAATTTTTATGTAAAAATATTAATATTTTAGAAGAAAATGTAGAATCGAATGGAGATCGTAGTGAAAATGAGGATTTGAAATGTGTATATCCAAGTTTCTGTGCATTTATTGACTGTCCTACTGGAAATGTTTATCCATGCGATTGTAGTATTCACAGAGATAGAGAATTATATAAAATTGGCAATCTACAAGAACAATCATTTACAGAAATTTGGAATAGTCCAAAAAGAACGATGCTAAGAGATAAAATGCTTAATGGAGAATTAGATTGTAAAAAGAAATGCGATGAAGCTAACTGTTTCTTTAGTGAATGTTATTTTAAAAATAAAAGTGAGGTATAAATCATGAAAATTTTAGTTACTGCTGAACAATTTGGATATGGACCTATTGCTACTTGTTTAAATGTTGTTAAAGAACTTAAAAAATATGATGATATTATATTAACATTTGCTGGAACTGGAATATCACTTGAACAAGCAAAAATGACAGATTATTTTGACTCAATAATAGAGTGCAAAACATACGATGAAAAAGAACTGAAAAATATAAAGGATTTAATTTTAGAACACGATGTTGTATTATCTTCTGAAAATGTTCCGGGAGCAAGATATGCTCTCGAAATAGGGCATAAAAGAGTATATTACATTGATAATTTAATGTGGATGTGGGATGAAATTCATCCGGGACTTGAAAATTTGAAAGGCTATATTATTTCAGAATCAATTTCTTGTAAAGAAAACTTTTCGAGAATTGGAGAAAAAACAAAAAATCCAATTTTTGTTGGACCACTTAGAGATATGAATGTAAGAAACAATGGAAAAAAAGAAAATAAATTGATTATAAATATAGGTGGAGCAGAGGCGTTTATTATAGATTCAAATATAGTAAAAAAATTCTATCAAAAACTAATTAACGGAATATTAAGTAATCACGATTTTGTAAATAAATTCGATAAAATTATAGTTTGTGGTGGTAGTGGAGTTATTAATAGTTTGAAATTAGATAATAATGATTCAAAAATAACTGTTTCCACTTTATCTAATGAAGATTATTTAAGAGAGCTAGATACTTGTAGTCATTGCATTATGGCTTCGGGTTTAGGAAATTTTTTTGAAACTCTATGGAGAGATAAAACTATTATGTATCTTCCACCAGTAAATTATAGCCAGTTATTACAACTTGAATATTATAAAAAGATGAATTTAGGGTTCAATCTAGTAAATTGGAGCGACTTTACATTTTATAAAGAAGTACCTTCTCTAATGAATGAAGAAGCTGGAGTAGATTTAGTAATAGAAAATGTCAAAAAATATATTGATTTGGGTGAAGATAATACTATTGAAAAAAGTATAGAAAGATTTATGCAAGAAGATCAGAGTGCTTATTATCACGACAGAAACAAATATATTGAAGCATTAGAAAAAAACGGTAATGAAAAAGTGGCAGAGATTATATATAAACAAACTAAGGGGGAATTACAATGAGAATTCCAAACGATCCATTTTTAGGAACGCATTATATTGGAAAAGAAGAATTAAAAGCAGTAACTAAGATAATGAAATCAAAAAGTCTGTTTAGGTATCATGGTCCTGATATGCAATATGTTACAGACAAATTTGAAAAAGAAATGGCTAAATATTTAGGTGTAAAGTATGTACTAGCATTGTGTAATGGTGCAGCAGCATTAAAATTAGCATGTATCGGTAACGGAATTGGTCCCGGTGATGAAGTATTAATGTCTCCACTAACATTTATAGCATCAGCAAGTAGTGTACTATCTTGTGGAGCTATACCAAAATTTATAAATGTAGATGAAACTTTAAATATTAATGCAGATGAAATCGAAAAGAATATTACTAAAAAAACAAAAGCAATAATGGTTGTGCATATTCAAGGACAAGCATGTGATATGGACAAGATAATGAAAATTGCAAAAAAGCATAATTTGAAAGTTATTGAAGATGCAGCACAAGCACTTGGGTCAAAAGTAAAAAACAAATTTTCAGGAACAATCGGTGATTGTGGAGCATTTAGTTTACAAGCTGGAAAAACTATTACTTGTGGAGAAGGTGGTTTTTTAGCTACAAATAATAAAAAGATATATGAAACTGCTAAAATGTATCATGATAATGGTGGATTCAGAGTTGGTCCTAATTATCCAACTTGGGAAAATGGAAAAACTATATTTGGAGAAAATTTTAAAATGACCGAATTACAAAGTGCCATTGCTTTAGAACAGTTAAAGAAAATAAATACAATTATTAAAAAACAAGAAGAAACTTATGATTACTTAATATCAAAAATTGATTTATCATTTTACAATATTAGACCAACAGTTAAGAATCATACGCCTATTTACACTAGTTTAATACTTAATTTTGATGACAATAATCAATGTCAGAGATTTATAGATTATATGGCAAAAAAAGAAATTGGTTTTAATAGATATAATAGTCATTTAATTGATGAATTTGATACTTTTAAATATTCTCAATCATGGCATGAATCCAATTTTCCATATAATATATTAAAGTTTAAGAAAACAAACTGTGATAAAACTAAAGCCATTTTTAATCGAACAGTTTTGTTTAACTTATCAGCATCGCTAGAGAAAAAACATTTAGATTATATTGTTAAAGCAATGATGGAGTTCAAAAACAATGAAAGCAAATAATTTTACTTTATCAAAAGATTGGATTGATGCAATTCCAATAAGATATGGAATTAATGAGTTAGTGCAAATTGATGATTTAATTTTTTGGAAAAATGATACGAACTTAGTTTGTCAGCACTTCTTTAATTTTCCAATAAATGATTCTCAATTAAATAGAATTAAGGAACTAGTAAATGAAGATCAATCAATCAGATTTAGTTATATTGATTCTGAATTGTATGCGAGATTAAATAATTGGGGAAATCAATCAGATATAGCAATTAATAAACTCGATGAATGGGAAGCACCACAATTGATTTTAAACAGCGATATTGAACGATATTTGGGAAATAGTACAAATACCCAAACCAGAAGAAATTACAACGAATATAAGCTAAAAATGGGAGATTATAGCTTTATAACTTCTGATATAGAAAATGCTATGAAATTATGGAGTGATGTTCTAACCGTAGATTTGAATTCTTGGAAAGGACAAAACAACTGTGATATGAAAAGTCTAAATAGAGAAGATTTACAATACATATTTTATTTAATTAACAATCCAGACAACACTTCATTAAAAGTAGTTTATAAAGATGGCATTCCTCTAGCATACTCATTAATGTTTAGAGCAAATTCTGAAGCAATGTGGTATGCAGTAAAATGGGGCGCATCAGATTTTGGAAGAGAACAAAAAGCTGGATTCTATTGTCTATATAATCACTTAGAAGAATTGTATTGTAACAATAATGAACTAATGATGGACTTTTGGGGAAGAAGAAGTCAAACATATGATAGACTTAAAAATAATGAGGTAAAAAGATACCACTTATCAATCGGAAGGAGGTAATATAATATGAAAATTATAATGGACACTTTAGATAGTATAGAAGATTTAGATGAAAAAATTGACAATAGTTATAATGGAACTTGTTTTGCATATTCGTGGTTTCTTGGGTTAAAAGAAACAGATAAAGTTTTAATAATTGAAGAAAATGATAAAATGATAGGTTTTATGCCACTATTTTTAAATGAAGATAGAAAAGAAATATGCCAAAGCACAATGTATATTCCTTATGGTGGTCCAGTAATTTTTGAAGTACCTAACGAAGAAAGAAACAAAATAAGATTTATTAGAAGAATAGAAAAAGCATTATCAAAATATTTAAAAGATAATTTTAGAAAAATAAGTTTTTCAACTGATAATGAATTGATTGACATAATGCCTTTCATTAGGGATGGCTTTATACCAGAACTTAGATATACATATAAAATAGATTTAAAAAATGATATTGAGCAAATATATAATGGTTTTGGTCAAGATAGAAAAAAAGAAATAAGAAGAGCTATCAAGAATAATTTAGAATTTTATTTAGACAGCGAAGTTAAATATATGTCGGCAGAAAAATGTGTGGAATGGGAAAAGAAATATAATTTTCCTTCATCTGCGAAATTTGTCGAAAAATATATGAAAACTACAATAGAAAAAAATAGAGGAATGTGTTTTGTCGCTAAATCAAAAGATGAAGTATATGGGGCAGTACACATGGCATGGGATAAAAAAACAGCATATATTTTATACTCATATTTTGATAAAAAACACGATGTAGGAGCAATCGCATATTTGTATTACAAAATATTCGAATATTTAAAAAATGTCGAAAAGATAGAATATATTGATTTTGAGGGTTCTGTTTATGAGACAGTAGAAGATTTTAATATCTCATTCGGAGCATATCAAAGTAGATACTACAACTTACATTATAATCAACATAATAAGCAAGAAATTTATGAAATGCTATATGTTTACTTCGATAAGTAAACTAGTGGCGAAGGAGGGTTTAAGATGGAAAAAGGAGAATTATTAGCATTTTGCTACGATTTTTACAATCAACATTTATTACATGACCAAAACGATGATATACTTTATTATCAAAATATTGCAGCAAACTTAAAACCGAAAAAAGCTTTAGTTGTTGGTGCTGGAACTGGGAGAGTAGCAATACCACTATCACATGTTGCGAATGTTGAAGCTTTAGATATGGATCAATATAGATTAGCAAGATTACAAAATAAGCGAGATATAAAATGCTATTGTATGGACTTTTGTAGAGAAGTTCCAAACGAAGTGTATGATTTGATTGTTATTCCATATAGTACAATCCAATTTGCAACTGACATTAAAATGGTTGAGCAATTTATTAATAATGCAAGGTCAATATTGAGTGAAGATGGGATGTTAATATTTGATGTCAGTAGTAATTTTGAAAGTAAAAAACCAACTAAAAACTTGCTATTGTTTGAAGATTATGCAAAAGAAATAGCATCAAAAATAACTTGTAGTATGACTTCGGCAAAATTAGAAAATAGTATGAGTTTTGAAACAGAATTTGCAATTGAAAGATTTAATACTTCAGTATATGAGAATGAAACTTATTTGTATTATAACGAAGCTCAGTTTAAAGAATGTGCTAAAAGACATTTTAAAAAAATAGAAATTAAAAATGGATATGATAATGATAATCAGCCATATAAACATCTATTTCATTGTAGGGGGAAATAAAATGAATAATAATGTGGGGGTTGCGAAGAAATTTGCACAAAAATATTATAAAGAAAATGGAGTAATTGTATATTCCGGAACATTAGCAATAGAATCTGCATTAATTTGTGCAGGTATAAAAAATGGCGATAAAGTACTAATGTCATCAACATACTGTTACTCGATATTCGAAGCAATAAAAAAAGTAGGAGCAATACCAGTAATATTGATTCCAAAAAATATTTTTACTTTCACAAAAGAAGAATTAGAAAGTGCCATAAAAAAAGAAAAAGACATAAAATGTATAATTGTTGCTCATCAATATGGAATTGTGCAACCAATGAGAGAAATAAAGAAAATATGTAAAAATGATATAACAATAATTGAAGATGTGGCTCAAGCTTGGAACATTGTTGACGGTGGATATAATGCAGGAATATACAGTGATTATGTTATAACTTCATTTGGTAAAACAAAACCACTAAGCTATGGAATTGGTGGAGCAGTTTTTAGTAATAATTCTTTAAACGAACATTTTGATTTTTATGATAATAATAGTAGAAGTTCAATGAAACCGTTAATTCCATACACTTTTCCTAATTGTAAAAAGGTCAATGTGAATAAATTAATAAAAATTGGCGATAAAAATATAAAAAAGCAACAACAAATTGCAGAATTATTAACTTTAGGACTAATTAATAATGAGAATATCGAAATAGTAGTTGACACAATGTATAACACATCTGTTTGGCATCGCTTTCCAATAATAATTAAAGATAAGAAGTACACAAAAGTTATTCAACTATTATTAAAACAGTCAAAAGTAAAATATCAATTACCACATGAAGATGAATTATACGAAACTGATATGATTAAATGTAGCGATTCTATTATAATAGGTAAAAACAATAAGGAATATGATATAATTTTAATTAGGACTAGAAACAATAAGACCAAAAATATAAATAAGTTTCTAAGATTAGTAAAGGGGAATTAATATATGAAAAAAATATTATTTGCTACTCATAATCCATCAAAATTAGATTTGTATAAAAATATGCTTAGAGATACAGATTATGAATTGATAGGTTTAGATGACATAAATATTAATTACGAGGTAGAAGAAATCGGCAACGATGTAAAAGAAATTGCATTAAAAAAGGTAAGTGAATATAGTCAACTATCAGAGTTGATTACAATAAGCGAAGATACGGGATTATATTTCGAGGGTGTAACTGATGAAGAACAGCCCGGAGTAAATGTAAATAGTGTTAATGGTGTAAAATTAAGCGAAGAAGGTAGAATAGAACACTATTTAAATTTAATTAATAAATATGGTGGCAAGTTAAATGGGTATTGGCAAAAAACTGTTGCTATTTCTGATCATAAAGGCAATGTGTATCATTATGATTATAAAGTAAATAAAATATTTGTTAATGAAGTGAATGAAAAAAGAAATGTTGGCTATCCGTTAGACTCCATTTCAATTACACCAGAGTACGATAAATATACAGTGGATTTAACGGCAGAAGAGAATAATTTGTTAAA